>NZ_JAMYLV010000018.1:0-116387 GCF_040318195.1 Mesorhizobium sp. M1273
GCCAATCTTCGAGGCTTGCGTTTGCAGGGCTTCGAACGATGCTTTAGGCCGTCGCCTTGGCCTTCCTGCCCCTACCCTTGACGGGCGTGGGCGCGGGCGGGGCTTTGCGGCCGAGACCGATCGCCTTGGCCAGCTGCGAACGCGAGGCCGCGTAGTTGGGGGCGACCATCGGGTAGTCCGACGGCAGGCCCCATTTGGCGCGATAGGCGTCGGGCGTCAGCCCGAAATGAACGCCGATATGGCGCTTCAAGGATTTGAACTTCTTGCCGTCCTCGAGACAGATGATGTAGTCCGGCGTCACCGATTTCTTGGGATTGACGGCAGGCGTCAGCGGCGCGGCGACCGGCACAGCCGGTTGCCCGAGGCCGCCTATGGAAGCGCTGACGCTGGCGATGAGATCGCCGAGGCCGGAAGCCGGCAAGCGGTTCTTCTCGACATAGGCGGACACGATATGGGCGGTCAGCTCGAGCAGGTCGATATTTTTGCGAGCGTTGTTGTTGTCGTCGGTCAATCTATCTCTCCGTCCATGGGGGTCGCAGAAATTCCTAGTCGGCAAATCTGCGCAATGCAATGACGCCGCACCACGTCACACATTATTTTGAATAATAATACTAACGGCAGCGCGGGATTAACAACCCTGAGCCGGTGCTCGATAATATCAGACAATCAGCAATATCAAATAATCAGGGATTTGTCGCGCCATAGTCGAAATCCGCCCTCGAAGGCGCGTGTGTTGTCGCCGCGTCTGCAATCGGCGGGCAAGTCGGTGAGTTCGTCGACATTGCCGCCGCCGATGACCACGTAGTCCGGCTGCATGGCGGCGCGAAGCCGGTCGACCATGTCGAAGACGTGTTTGCGCCATTTCTTCTTGCCGCGCTTTTGCAGGCCGCGTTCGCCGACGTAGTCTTCGAAACTGCCGCGCTTCTTGTAGGGAAGATGGGCAAGCTCCATCGGCTGGGCAACGTTATCGACGATCATCGCGGCCCCAAGGCCGGTGCCGAGGCCAAGGAACAGCATGCGGCCGCCCTCATAACTGCCGATGGCCTGCATGAGCGCATCGTTAACGACCTTGACCGGTTTGCCGAACTCGGCGGCGAAATCGCAGCCGACCCAGCCCTTGCCGAGATTGGCGGGTTCGGTCAGTGGGCGGTTGTGGTGCACCGGGCCCGGATAGCCCATCGAGACGACATCGTAGTGCAGCCCTTCGGCGAGCGTCTTCACCGCCGCGACCATCTGCTGCGGCGTAAGCTCCGGTCCGGAAACGGTCTTGCGCTCGTCGCCGCCGGCACTGGTGCGGATCTTGACGTGCGAGCCGCCGATATCTATCGCAAGCACGATCTTTTCTTCCTCCGATGCCGGGTGCCTCACCGCCTTGGCCATCGCCTTCGCCTCCCAGAAATCATTTCGCCGGATTGATCCAGCCGTTCGGCGGCCCGAATCCAGCCATGGCTTCGGCCGGCCCCCATGTCTTTGGCGCGTAGACAGGGGGCGGCGTGGTGTCGCCGAGCACCGGGCCGACGATGCGCCAGGCGAGCTCGCTGGCGTCCTGGCGGGTGAACAGCTGGCCGTTGCCGTTCATGGCGTCGCCGATCAACCGCTCATAAGGCGGCATGTCGCCCTTCGAATCGTCCAGCGCGGTGAGCTCGACCTGCTCACCGACCATGTCATCGCCGGGCGCCTTGCGCCGGGCTCCGATCGAGATCGCCACCTGAGGATCGATGCGGAAGCGCACGTGATTGCAGTCGCCGGGCTTGATCGGATCGAAGACGTCGAGCGGCGGCCGCTTCAGTTGCACGATGACCTCGGTGGCGTGCACCGGCAGGGATTTGCCGGCGCGAATGAAGAACGGCACATCCTGCCAGCGCCAGGTATCGACGAAAAAGCGCACCGCCGCGAAGGTCTCGACCGGCGAGTTCGGCGCCACGCCCGGCTCGTTGAGATAGCCGTCGAACTGCCCGCGCACCACATCGTCCCTGGTCAGCGTCCGGATCGCCCGCAGGACCTGCACCTTCTCGTCGATGAGATCGTCGGCCGAGCGGCCGACCGGCGGTTCCATGGCGAGCAGCAAGAGGATGTTGAGCAGATGGTTTTCGATGACGTCGCGAATGCAGCCGACCTCGTCATAGAAGCGGCCGCGGCCCTCGACGCCGAAATCCTCGGCCATGGTGATCTGCACGCTCTCGACGTAATTGCGGTTCCAGATCGGCTCGAGGAAGGAATTGGCGAAACGGAAATAGAGCAGATTCTGGATCGCCTCCTTGCCGAGATAATGGTCGATGCGGAAGATCGACTTTTCGTCGAAAACCAGATGCAGCACCCGGTTAAGCCAGCGCGCCGATTGCAGATCGTGGCCGAACGGCTTTTCCACCATCAGGCGCGCGCCCTGGGCGGCGCCCGACTGCTCCAGCCCCTGGACGACCACCTCGAACATCGCCGGCGGCACCGCCAGATAGTGCAGCGGCCGCTCAGCGCCGCCGAGCGCGGTCTTCAGCTTCTCGAAGGTCGCAGGCGCCCGATAGTCGCCGCTGACATAGCGCAGCAGCGATGCAAGCCTGGCAAAGATCTTGTCGTCGATGCTGCCCAAGGCGTTGACGATGCCGTCGCGGGCGCGCGCCTGCAGCTTGGCGAGGTCCCACGGATCGAAGGCGACGCCGATCACCGGCTCGTTCAGCGTCCCTTTGGCCACCATGGCGTAAAGGGCGGGGAAGATCTTCTTGTGGGCGAGATCGCCGGTGGCGCCGAAAAGCACCAGCGTGTCCGATCGTTCCTGGCTCATGGGCGTGCCTCCCTGTCGCCCGTCACGAGCCGGCCTTGGGTTTTTCGACATGGCCGCCAAAGGCATAGCGCATGGCGGACAGAAGCTTGTCGGCGAATTCGGATTCGCCTTGCGAGGAGAACCTGTCGAACAGCGCCGAGGACAGCACCGGCGCCGGCACGCCGGTGTCGATCGCCGCCTTCAGCGTCCAGCGGCCTTCGCCGGAATCCGAGACCCGCCCGCCGAACTGCGTCAACGACGAATCGGCCTTCAGTACGCCGGCCGTCAGGTCGAGCAGCCACGAGCCGATGACGCTGCCGTGCCGCCAGACCTCGGCCACTTCAGCGATGTCGATGTCGAACTGGTAATATTGCGGGTTTTCCAGCGGGCTGGTTTCGGCATCGGCGGTGCGCTGCCGTTTGCCGGCATTCGCCGACTTCAGGATGTTCATGCCTTCGGCATAGGCGGCCATAACGCCATATTCGATACCGTTATGGACCATCTTGACGAAATGGCCGGCGCCGCTTGGTCCGCAGTGAAGATAGCCGAAGGGCGAGGTTCCGGCATCCTTGGCAGGAGCGGGCGAAGCGGCGTCGGCGCCCGGCGCCAGCGTTGCGAAGACCGGATCGAGATGCTGGACCGCGCTGTCGGGGCCGCCGATCATCAGGCAGTAGCCGCGCTCGAGGCCCCAGACGCCGCCGCTGGTGCCGACATCGACATAGCTCAAGCCTTTCAAGGCGAGGCGCGCGGCGTGGTCGACGGCCTCGTGATAATAGGAATTGCCGCCGTCTATGATGATGTCGCCCGGCTCCATCAGGGCAGCCACCTGGTCGACGATCTTGCCGGTGATCGCCGCAGGCAGCATCAGCCAGGCGCTGCGCGGCTTCGCCAGCTTGCCGACGAACTCCTCCATCGAGGCGGCTCCGACCGCGCCGGCGCTCACAAGCGCGGCGACGCTCGCCGGGTTAATATCGTAGACGACGCATTCGTGGCCATCGCGCAGCAGGCGCCGAACCATGTTGGCGCCCATCCGGCCCAGTCCCATCATTCCTATCTGCATGGTCTCGTCCTGCCTTACTTGAGGGATCGATGATCTAGTGGCGCCGTGATTGAAGCATGATCTTGTCCGAAAACCGGTCTCCACTTTGCGGGGTCATGCTCTATCCTGTATCGCCGATGCCGACAGAAAAGTCAGCATTCTCCCAATGGCCGCTATCGGGCCAGAAGAAAGTGAAGACAATGCTATTGCCCGGGCTATTGCCTGGAGCAATCTCGGCAACCTGCAATTCCGCAAGATGGATGCCGAAAGCATTCGCGGTGGTCTCGGTGTCATGGACGGTTGCCCAATTGTCGCTGCTCCAATGAACCACCGCCCGGGCCAGAAGTTCGATGCGCAGCGCCTTGCCTGCCGGGATGGTACGGATCTTGTGGTTGAAGCGCCATGCCCTGAAGCGCGACACCGTCCTGCCCTCGATATAGCGCTTGACGCCTTGCGGCGGCATGTCGAACACCGTGCCGTCGCGCAGCGACCGCAGCAGCTTGATGTGCTCGGAATGCGCCCAGACCAGCGGCTTGGCGCTGCCGGAGGGCCCGCCATGCCGCAATTCGCGCTCCGGCATGTCGGGACCGTCCCAGACCTGCTCCGGTAGCAGGCCGCCCGGTCCGGCAGAGTTCTCGAACGTCCTGAGCAGGCTTGCCGCACTATCCCTGCGGCCTGCCGCCAACTCGTAATGAGCGCGCTCGCCGACCAGCAGCGGCCAGGGCCGGCCCCGGCCGGTTCCATCGAAGGGCGCGCCGTCGGCATGCTCGCCATAGCCGTCGCCATTGTAGCGGTACCAGAGCGGGCCCTGCGGCAGCTCGCAGCGCAATTGCGCGTCGATGACCTTGACCGTGTCGAGGATGCGCGGATCGTCGGCCGCCCTGAGGCCGAAGCGGACCAGCGCCAGCGCATCCGGGCTGACGATCGCCTTGGCCGGCCGGTCCGTATCGGCCGGCGGGCGGTTCTTGATCGGGACGTAGCCGTCTTTCGGCGATGCCGCGCCGGCTTTGTCGGGCGGGGCGATGCGGACATAGTAGCCTTCGACGCTGGCTTGCTCGCATGCGGCGGTGCCGGCGACGTAGGTCCAGCGCTCGATCTGATCGTTCCAGACATCGGCGGTTTCGCGCAGATAGTTTGCCGGCTCTGTTTTGCCGGCGGTATCGAAGATGTCGGCAGCCGCCAGCAATGCGGCGATCTCGACGGCAAGCGTGAACGGGCTGTAGCCGGCGTCTTCTTCCCAACGGTCCTCGCCGGTGACCGGGCCGTTGCGCACGACATAGGCGGTAGCGCGCTCGATCATCGGCATGAAGGAGGAGAGTGCGGCAGGCGGCAAATGGCCGGCGCGGCGCAGTGCGTCGGCAAGCAGCAGCGGGAAGGCGCATTCGTCCATCTGGATGCCCGGCCAATAGTCCGATCCGTCGAGCCAGGCGTTCTGCGGCCAATGGCCGTCCGGCTGCTGGATCGAGCGCAGATAGCCAAGGATGCGCAAGGCTTCCGCCGGGTCGCCGGCGGCGAGGAAGCCGCCGGCGGTTTCGACCAGATCGCGCGGCCAGACCAGGTGATAGCCGCCGAGATCGTCGTCGCCCTTGTTGAAGCCCCACGGGATCGACAGGCTGGCAACGGCTGCTCCGGCGGACGACCGGTGTGTCGCCAGCACCGCCGTGCTGAGGCGGTAGCTGTTGAGGCCGGACGCCGCATGCCGGTCCAGCGGCAGCAATCCGGCCTGCCATTTGCGCCATTTGTCGACGTAGGATCCGGCTGCGGGCTCAAAACCTTGCCTCAGGCTGGCGAAAGCGGTTTCCGCCGCCTGTTGCGGCGTCGTGCCGAAGGCGAGCGCCAGCAATGTTTTTGGGTTTGCGGCCGAAAAGGCGATCTCGCCGGTCAGCGCGACATTGCCGTCCTCGGCCCTGCGGCAGGCCGGATCGAGCCGGCCGCCTTGACGAAGCTGCTGCCAGCCGTCGGAGACGCCGACATAGCCGGTCGAGCACGCCTTCCACGGCAGCGACGAGGCGAGCGCCAGGCAGGTGCCGCGTCCCGATGCAAACAGGACAGGCTGTCCTTCATGGTCGTCGATCCAGGCGGTGTTGCCCATGCCGGCGTTGACGAGGTGCGGTGCCAGCAGCGCGTAGACGCGGTAGTCGGCGGCCGCGCCTTTGAGCGGCGTGAACATAATCTCCTGCAGCAAGACGGGACGTTCCGGATCCGTTAGGATGCGCTTTTCGATCCTGTAGGTTCCATCGCTTGCGGTGTTGACCAGCCGGTAGGCAGGCACCCCGTCCGCCAGGGGTTCGATACTGTGTTCGGCGTCGCGTTTTTCTTCCGAGAAATAGCCGTCGGGTCCGGTGACGATCAGCCCCAGATCGCGGGTGCATGCGCTATCGAGGCGCGGGTAGTAGATCTCGTTGAGGATACCGTGGCTGATGGTGAACCAGATCGGGCAGGCCGGCGAGAGCGCGGTGCCGACGCCGCTCTTGGCGCTCGAGGTCCAGCGTGCCGGAATGCCGGGTGCACCCGGGGCAAGGTTCGTCGCCATCCAAATCGGTCTCCAGTGCCATCCCTAGACCAGGAGTCGAACCGGTTTCAATGATTGCACCGCAAGTTGATCGCCGGCCATGGTTTGATGTTGACAGCTTGCCGCCTATCTGCATTTGTCTGATAATAGATAAAAAACAAGATTGTGAGCGTATCAGCCAATACCCACGAGCCAGCCATTAACCACCAGTAAGACAGCAACTCACGGGAGGAGTATGACATGAGGAAAATATTCGCTTTGGGGGCTCTTGCGGCGATGCTCGCCGCAGGTACCGCGCTTGCCGATACCAGCGGCAAGAAAATCGCCTTCTCCAACAATTACGCCGGCAATTCCTGGCGGCAGGCGATGCTGGACAGCTACGCCATCGTTACCAAGAAGGCGGTTGCCGACAAGGTGGTCGGCGCCGCGGACGTCTTCACGACGGCCGACAAGGAAGTGCCGACGCAAGCAGCCCAGGTGCAGAACCTGATCCTGCAGGGCTATGACGCGATCGTCATCAACGCGGCGTCTCCGGATGCGCTCAACGGCGCCATCAAGCAGGCCTGCGACGCCGGCATCGTCGTCGTTTCCTTCGACGGTATCGTCACCGAACCCTGCGCCTACCGCGTCGTCGTCGACTTCAAGGACATGGGCAAGCAGGAAGTCGAGCAGATGGCCAAGTTCCAGCCCAAGGGCGGCAACCTGCTGGAAATCCGCGGCCTCGCCGGCACTTCGATCGACGATGCCATCCATGCCGGCATCCTCGAAGGCGTCGCTGCCCATCCCGAGTTCAAGATCGTCGGCTCGGTGACCGGCGACTGGGACCAGACCACGGCACAGAAAGCCGTAGCGACGATCCTGCCTTCGCTGCCGGATGTTGTCGGGGTCGTCGACCAGGGCGGTGACGGCTACGGCGCGGCGCAGGCTTTCGCCGCCGCCGGCAAGCCACGCCCGACCATCATCATGGGCAATCGCCAGGACGAGTTGCAGTGGTGGAAGGAGCAGAAGGAAAAGGACGGTTACAAGACCTGGTCGGCATCGATAGCACCGGGCGTATCGACGCTTGCCTTCTGGGTGGCGCAGCAGGTGCTCGACGGCCGCACCGACGTGCCGCACGACCTGCTGGTGCCCTATCTTGCCTTCACCCAGGACGATTTCGAGGCCGCGCTGCCGAAGATTCCGAAGGGCGGCGTCGCCAGCCACGAATACACGCAGGAAGACGCCATCGCGGCGATCAAGGCCAACATCAAGTGAGCATGGCACTATTGTTGCCGCCACGGACAACCGGGTATCGTTGAGGGATGCCCGAGGCCAATGCAGACATCATCATGCCGGACGGCGCCGAAAAGCTTTTCGGCGCCGTCAGTTTGGACATCATAAGACTGGATGGAGCCGAAAAACATTTCGGCGCCGTCAGGGCGCTCGCCGGTGTCGATTTCAGCGTTCGTGCCGGAGAATGCGTCGGTCTCGTCGGCCATAACGGCGCCGGAAAATCGACGCTCATGCATATGGTGGCGGGCACGCTTGCCCCCGACAGCGGGCAGATCGCGGTCCGCGGCGGTGTCGAGGCAAGTTATTCGGTGCCGCGCGCGCAGCAGCTCGGCATACGCTGTGTGTTCCAGGAGCTGTCGCTCTGCCCGAACCTCAGCGTCGCCGAGAACACGCGGATCAACCACGCGTCGCTGCATGGCTTCGGCTGGCGGCGCAAGGCAGCCGATCTGATCGCCGCCAAGCTCGACGAGATCTTCCCCGGCCACAGCATCTCGGCATCCGATATCGTCGGTGATCTTTCCATCACCAGCAGGCAGATGGTGGAGGTGGCGCGCGCCTTCACGGTCACGCAGGAGCCGCTCGAGCTGGTTATCCTCGACGAGCCGACATCCTCGCTCGACGCGCATACCGCCGGCCAGCTGCTGGCGTTCGTGCGCCGCTTCATCGCCGCCGGCAAGAGCTGCATCCTGATCTCGCATGTGTTGGGCGAAGTGCTCGGAAATGCCGACCGGATCGTGGTGATGCGCGACGGCAAAGTGGTCTCCGCCGGGCAGGCCGACGCCTTCGACCGCGACAGGCTGGTGACGGCGATGGGCGGAGCGGAGGCGCGCGAGAAGACCGCCGCAGAGATTGCGAGCGGCAAGCCGGAGCCCGGTCCGCTGCGGGTCCGGGCGCGCCCGGCGCGACAGCAGGACGGCAACGAGCTCGTCGCCCGTGCCGGTGAGATCATCGGCCTTGCCGGACTTGCCGGGCATGGGCAGACCGATCTTTTGCTGGCTATCTTTGCTGCGGCTTCCCGTGCCAAGACCGGCATCGAGGTCACCGCGCCGGTGGCGCTGGTTGCCGGCGACCGCCAGTCGGACGGGATTTTTCCGCAATGGTCGATTGCCGAGAACATTGGCATCCGTTCGCTGGCGCGATTGCGCAACGGCCTCCTGATCTCGCCGCAGCGCGAAGCCGAGCTCGCCGAGTTGTGGCAGCGGAAAATCGGCATCCGTACGCCCGACATGAACAACAACATCTTCTCGCTGTCCGGCGGCAACCAGCAGAAGGCGCTGTTCGCGCGGGCGCTCGGCTCCGACGCCAAGATCGTGCTGATGGACGATCCGATGCGCGGCGTCGACATCGGCACCAAGCTCGAAGTCTACGACCTGGTGCGCGAGGAGGCTCGCCATGGCCGCACTTTCCTCTGGTACACCACCGAAACCGAAGAGCTCGACAATTGCGACCACATCTATGTGTTCAAGAACGGCCGGATCGTCGCCAACCTTCGTCGCGACGAACTGACAGAGGAAAAGATCATCCAGTCGTCGTTCGGCGATGCGGCCTGAGATGACAGCGGTATCCGTCGAGAATGGGCTAAAATCTTCGGCTCGCGCCACGAGGCGGGCGCGCATGCTGCGCAGCCTGCTGCCGGCACTGTCGCTGGCGCTGGTGCTCATCGCCATCGCCTGGCTCAACCCGCGCGCCATCAGCTATTTCGGCTTCAGCCTGATGCTCAATCTGGCGATCCCGATCGCTCTGGCGACGATCGCGCAGATGTTCGTCATCGCCGGCAACGAGCTCGATCTGTCGATTGGCACCTTTGTCGGCTTCGTCGGCTGCGTGACGGCGACATGGCTGAAGGACGCGCCGCTGCTCGGCGTCGTGATCCTGCTCGGGTCGATCGGCGTCTACGCGCTGCTCGGCGCGCTGATCCATCTGCGCAACCTGCCCTCTATCGTGGTGACGCTCGGCATGAGTTTTGTCTGGCAGGGCATGGCCATCCTGATCCTGCCCAAGCCCGGCGGCAAGGCGCCGGACTGGCTGCTGACGCTGATGGCCTTCAAGCCACCCTTCATTCCGTTCCCGATCATCGCGGCATTGCTGATCGCGGCCGTCGTCCATTTTGGCCTGATGCGCACCTCCTACGGCGTCATCCTGCGTGGATCGGGCGGCAATTCAGCCGCACTCAATCGCGCCGGCTGGTCGCTGCTGCGCACCAAGATCGCGCTGTTTGCGCTGACCGGCCTGTTCGGCGTTTTGTCCGGCATGGCGCTGATCGGCATCACCACCTCGGCCGATGCCAATATCGGCAATGGCTACACGCTGCTTTCGATCGCCGGCGTCATTCTCGGCGGCGGCGAATTCGTCGGCGGCCGGGTGTCGCCGATCGGCGCCGTCATCGGCGCGTTGACGCTGGCGCTGGCGGCATCGCCCCTCTTGACGTTCATGCACATTCCGCCCGACTGGCAGGTCGCCGCCAACGGCGCCATCCTGATCATCGTGCTGGCGGCGCGGGTGCTGATCAGCCGCAGGGAGAGGTGAGCATGGCATCGCTGCGGACACTGCTCGCCAGACCTTGGATCTGGTCGTTCTTCGGGGCACTGCTGGTGTGGCTGGCGACCATCGCCTTCACCGGCGGCTATGGTGGCGGCGGCATGATCACGGCGGCGCTGTCGCTCGCCGTCTTCACGGTCATCGTCGGCGTCGGGCAGATGTTCGTCATCACGCTCGGGCCGGGCAATGTCGACCTGTCGCTGCCGGCCAATATCGGCCTTGCCAGCGCCGTCGCCATGAAGGTCATGGACGGCAATGATGCGATGATCGCGGTCGGCCTGCTGGCCGCGCTTGCCTGCGGCATGGCGATCGGCGCCGTCAACTACCTGCTGATCTGGGCGCTGCGCATTCCACCGATCATCGCGACGCTGTCGGCCAGCTTCGTCATCCAGTCGGTCGATATCAGCTATGGGCGGGGCCTGCAGATCAAGCCGCCGCCGGGCTTTGCCGACTTCACCAACTGGCAGGTGTTCGGCATCCCGGTGCTGGCGATCCTCACCGTTCTGTTCACCATCGGCGCCGGCATCGTTTTGCAGCGCATGATCTACGGCCGCTCGGTGCTGGCGATCGGCCAGAACATCCGCGCTGCCTGGCTGGCCGGCGTCAATGTCGGCCGCACCCGCTTCCTCACCTACACGCTGTCGGGCGCGCTCGGCGGCCTCGACGGCGCACTGCTCGCCGGCTATTTCCGCGGCGCCAATGTCGATATCGGCAATGAGTATCTGCTGGCCTCGATCGCGGTCGTCGTCATCGGCGGCACGTCGGTGGCGGGCGGCAAGGCCAATGTGCCGGGGGTCTGGGGCGCGGCGCTGTTCCTGGTGCTGCTGTTGACCATGCTCAACACATTCGGCGTCAGCGTCGGCGTCCGCCTGGTGCTGACAGGGCTGATCATCGTCGGCGTCATCACCGCCGCCGGCGGGCAGAAGGCGCTGCGCTAAAGCAAGGCCACCCGGCGGCGAAGGGATATCGATCCGGCCTGCAAAACACGTGGTTCCCATCCGCATGCCAGCGCTGTAAATCCCGTCGCGCTATTGGCCAACATCATTGCGTGAGGTTTGCGTGTCCGATTTCGTCAGCACTACAAGGCACGGCAACGTCGCGGTGGTGAGCATCGACAATCCGCCGGTCAACGCGCTGAGCTTCCATGTGCGCGAGCCGCTGATGCAGGCGCTCGTTTCCCTGCGCGACGAGCCGTCGGTCCGAGCAATCGTGATAGCATGCGCCGGGCGGACCTTCGTCGCCGGCGCCGACATCACCGAATTCGGCAAGCCGGCGCGGCAACCGGACCTGGGCGCCCTAGTCGCGATGCTGGAAACCATCGCCAAGCCGACGGTCGCGGCCATTCACGGCACTGCGCTCGGCGGCGGCCTGGAACTGGCGCTCGGCTGCCATTTCCGTGTTGCCGACCGAACGGCAAGGCTCGGCCTGCCGGAAGTCAAGCTCGGCCTGCTGCCGGGCGGCGGCGGCACGGTTCGCCTGCCGCGCCTGGTTGGTCCGCTGAAGGCACTCAGCATGATCGTTTCGGGAACGCCGATCGGTGCGGCCGAGGCGCTCGCCGCCGGCCTGGTGGATGCCGTCTTCGATGGCGACCTGACCGCGCAAGCGGTGAGTTTCGCCAACGAAACGGCCGCGAAAGGCGGTCCGTTCACGCCAGTGCGCGACCGCAATGATCGCCTCGACCCGGCCGACTTGCCGGCGTTCGACAAGGAAGCGGCAGTGCTTGCCGGCAAAGCACGCGGCCTCGAGGCGCCGATCGCCTGTGCGCAGTCGGTCCGCAACGCCCTGACGCTGCCCTGCGACGAAGCGCTGGCGGCGGAGCGCGACCTGTTCGTCAAGCTTGTCGCCGGGGGCCAATCACGCGCGCAGCGGCATTTGTTCTTCGCTGAACGTGAGGCGGCAAAGATTGCCGGCAAGGACGTCGTCAGGCGCAAGATCGCCCGGGTCGGCGTCATCGGCGCCGGCACGATGGGCGGCGGCATCGCCATGGCGTTCGCCAACGGCGGCGTCCCCGTGACCTTGCTGGAAGCGACACACGAGGCCTTGCAGCGCGGGCTGGCGACGATCAACAAGAATTATGCCGTTTCCGTCATCCGCGGCTCGCTGAGCGAAGACGCCAAGCGCCAACGGCTTGGGTTGTTCAAGGGTTCCACCGACTATGCCGATCTTGCCGATTGCGACCTGATCGTCGAGGCCGTGTTCGAGGAGATGGCGGTCAAGAAGGATGTTTTCGGCAGGCTCGATGCCGTGGCCAAGCCGGGCACGATCCTCGCCACCAACACCTCCTATCTCGACGTCAACGAAATCGCCGCGTCGACGTCGCGGCCGCAAGATCTCCTCGGCATGCATTTCTTTTCGCCGGCTAACGTCATGAAGCTTTTGGAAATCGTCCGCGCCGAAAAGACTTCGCCCGACGTGCTGGCGACCATCGTCGATCTGGCACGGCGGATCGGCAAGGTGCCGGTCGTCGTCGGCGTCTGCCACGGCTTCGTCGGCAACCGCATGCTGGCGGCGCGCGGTGCGGAACTGGAGACGCTTCTGCTGGAAGGCGCAATGCCGCGCCAGGTCGACCAGGTGTTCACCGATTTCGGCTGGCCGATGGGGCCGTTCGAGATGAGCGATCTCGCCGGCCTGGACATAGGCTGGCGCAACCGCAAGGCGCGTGGCCAGACGGCCGTGATCGCCGATGCGTTGTGCGAACAGGGACATTTCGGCCAGAAGACCGGCAGCGGCTTCTATCGCTATGAAGGCGGTTCGCGCACGCCGCTGCCCGATCCCGATGTCGAGGCGCTGATCCGCAACAAGGCTGCCGAGCGCGGTGTTGCACCGCGCGCGATCGGCGCCGAGGAGATCATCGAGCGGACGCTCTATCCGATGATCAACGAGGGCGCCAAAATCCTCAAGGAAAAGATTGCCGCCCGCGCCTCCGATATCGACGTCGTCTGGGTCAACGGCTACGGCTTCCCGGTCGGCAAGGGCGGGCCGATGTTCTGGGCGAGCCTCGAAGGCGTGGACAAGATCATCCGGCGGCTGGATCACTGGCACCAGCAGACCGGCAAGGATGTCTTTCGAGTGGCACCCCGGCTGAGGCAAATGGCCGAAACCGGTTCCTGGGACGGCGCTGCCGGCTGAACTTGGGACTACCGAATCCGTGCGTCCATGATCTCGACAAAACGCGCGAACAGACCCGCCTGCGACTTTATCTTGAGCTTGCGGTAAATGTTGCGGCGATGAACTTTTACGGTTCCCGGCACGATGCGCATCGCCCTGGCAATCGATTCCGTGGAATGGCCCTGAAGCACCAGATCGACGACATGCTGTTCGCGCGGCGTGAGCGAAAGGCTCTTCCAGATGTGAGCACGTTCGAACTCACTGACCGGAGTAATCGCCTCGTCTTGCTTCGTCCCAACCGGTCCGTCAGCCGGAAGGGTAGGCCAGCGTAGCCTGACGAGGCTGATCACCGCAGGCGCCATGTCGCGCAGCAACCTGGCATCGGCGGTTCCGAACGGCCCCGAAGCGCGCAATCGCATTAGCGAGACCACCAGCGCGTCCTTTCCCGGCAGCGGCACGAAAAAGCCGACCTCCTCCGCAAGCCTGGTCTGGCTGTAATAGGAGCGGTAATATTCGCTGGCATAGAAGCGATCCGGCGCCAATTCGCGCATGCGCCAAAAGCCTTCCTTGCGCTCGACTGCCGCATGGTGGAACGGATCGAGCAGATAAGGCCCTTCCTGATAGAGCGCAACGAAGACGTGGCTTTCGGCCGGCGAGAATGTCTCGAACAGCAGCGGCGGGCGTGAGGCGCCGCGATAGCCGAAGATCACGCAATGATCGAAGCTGACATGCTGGCGGAGCCAGGCGACCATCGCCTTGCCGAAAAGCTCGCCGCTCGTCTCCCGCGTCGCTGCGATGAGCGCAGCGAGCCGGCTGTATTCATCGGCGCGTGAAACGCCCAATTCATACCCCTCCAGACGAGAAAATAGACGAAATATACCACCTGGGAGGTATATACTAGCCGCCATTGGCTCTGATAGCGTTTCGAGACCAACCAGCCGCTGGAGCCCGCAGCTTTGACCGCAGTGCCCGACATCGAGTTTCGCGGGGTCACCAAACGCTACGGCAGCGTGATCGCGGTCAGCGGCATCGATCTTGCCATCCCGCCGTCTGCCTTTGTCGCGTTGCTCGGGCCGTCCGGCTGCGGCAAGACAACCTGTTTGCGCATGATCGGCGGTTTCGAACAGCCAAGCGAAGGTGTGGTATTCATCCGTGGCCGCGACATGGCCGGCACGCCGCCCTATCGGCGGCCGGTCAACATGGTGTTCCAGCAATATGCGTTGTTTCCGCATCTGGATGTGGCGGACAACGTCGCCTATGGCCTACGCCAGGCGCGGCCGCGCCTGTCGTCGCGGGAGATCAGCCTGAAGGCAGGCGAGGCGCTCGCCATGGTTCGGCTTGCTGGCTATGGACGCCGCAAGATCCATGAGCTTTCCGGCGGCCAGCAGCAGCGTGTCGCCCTGGCGCGGGCGCTGGTCAACAAGCCGGCGGTGCTGCTGCTCGACGAGCCCCTGGCGGCGCTCGACAAGAAGCTGCGCACCGACATGCAGATAGAGCTGCAGAACCTGCAGCGCGAGATCGGCATCACCTTCGTCCTGGTCACCCACGATCAGGAAGAGGCACTGTCGATGAGCGATTTCGTCTGCGTCATGAATGGCGGGCGCATCGTCCAGCTTGGGCAGCCGAGCGAAATCTACGACGAACCCGCCGACCTCTTCGTCGCCGATTTCGTCGGCAAGACCAATCTCTTGAGCGGCAAGGTCGTCGGGCTCTCGGGCAAGCTCGTCGAGATAGCGCTTGCCGACGGCACCGTCATCGCCGCGCGCAAGCGCACTTCGCTAGCCCAGGGCGAAGCCGTCTCGGTCAGCCTGCGTCCTGAATCCTTAAGTCTCGGCGCGCCCGGAAGCGGCCGGCTGAACGGGCTTGTCCGCAACCGGATCTTTCTCGGTTCCACCGCGGAATATGCAATCGAGGTCCAAGGCATCGGGACACTGCTCGCCAAGGCCGATCATCTGGTTGGCGGTGGAAATCTCTTCAAGCCGGGTGAACCCGTCGCCGTCGGCTTTACAGCCGGAACGCCGCTGGCGTTTCCGGAGAATAACGGGACCAACCAGAGGGAAAACAAAAATGTCGAAATCGTATCGTGACGGACTGCCGATAAGCCCTGAAAAATTCGTCGACCAGTTGATGCGCCTCAAGCGCGGTTCCATCGGCCGCCGCGAGTTCCTTGGCCTCACCGGCCTAGGCATCGCAACGGCAGTAATGGCCCGCGAACTCGGCATCATGCCGTCGCCAGCCTTCGCCCAGGAGGGGCTTGGCGACCGCATGTCGATTGCCACCTGGCCCAATTATCACGACCCGGCGACGTTCGAGAATTTCAAGGCCGAAACCGGCGTTGCCGTCGAGGTGAACGTGTTCGGGTCAAACGAGGAGATGCTGGCCAAGCTGCAGGCCGGCGCCTCGGGCTGGAGCCTTTTCGTTCCGACCAACTACACGATCTCGACTTACAAGAAGCTTGGCATCATCGAGGCGCTGGATATGGCCAAGCTTGCCAATTATGACGGCTCGCAAGAAGACCCGCGCTTCACTGGGGAAGGCACGATCGATGGCGTGACCTACGCGGTGCCGAAGAATTGGGGCACCACCGGCTTTGCCGTCAACACCAAGAAACTGACCAAGCCGATGACAAGCTGGAAGGAATTCTGGGACACGGCCATGGCGGAGGGCGACGGCCGGACCATGGTTCATGATTACCAGCTGACCACGATCGGCAACGCGCTGAAATATTTCGGCTTCTCGTTCAACTCGCTGAAGCCGGACGAACTCGCCAAGGCGGAGGAATTGCTGCTGAAGGTCAAGCCGCATCTGTTCGCGGTCTCCAGCGACTACCAGCCGTCGATGCGTGCCGGCGACGCCTGGATGACGATGTGCTGGACCAATGACGGGGCGCAGCTCCACCGCGACATCCCCGAAATCGCCTACGTGCTTGGCAAGGAAGGCGGCGAGATCTGGACCGACTTCTACGCAATACCCAAGGATGCGCCGAACAAGCCTGCCGGCTATGCCTTGCTCAACTATTTGATGAACCCGAAAGTCGCGGTCAAGGAGCACCTGGCCAACGGCGCGCCTTCCACCGATGCGCGGGTCAATGCGCTGCTGCCCAAGGAGGTGCTGGACAATCCGATCCTCTATCCGGCGGCGGATCTGCTGAAGCCGCTCGAATTCGGTGCGGCCGCAACGCTAACCGATCCGGGCCGGGCCGAATTGATGGCACGCTTCAAGTCGGCTTGAACCTGGCAGGCTACAGGCTCGATGCAGGCAACTCCCCGGCGGACAGATGTCCGCCGGCACCGGGGCGGTTTTTTCAATGCGCAGCAATGTCCTTCGTCACAATCTCCTGACCGCCCTGCTGCTCGGTCCAGCAACTGCGTGGCTGGTGGTGTTTTTAGTTTTGCCGTTCGTGGCGATTGCCGTTTTCAGCGTCGGCGAGCGGGCGCCGGAAGGCGGCTATCAGGCCGCTTTCACCTTGGCGCAGTTTGCCAATCTTCCGGCGCGGGCGACCGCCTTCTGGAACACCATGGTGCTGGCGCCGGCGGGCGCACTGGCCTGTCTTCTCGTTGCCTATCCGGTCGCCTATTACCTCGCTTTGCGCGCGCCGGAACGGTGGCGGCTGATCCTGCTGGCGCTTGTCGTCATCCCGTTCTGGACCAGCCTGCTGATGCGAACCTATGCCTGGATGTATGTGCTTGGCGGGCGCGGCATCCCAGCTCTCCTGGCCTATGTCGGGATGGAGGACGTGCGGCTGATCAACACGCCGGGAGCGGTTCTGCTCGGCATCGTCTATGGTTATCTGCCGCTGATGATCCTGCCGATCTATGTCAGCCTCGAGCGGCTCGACCGCCGGCTGCTGGAGGCCTCCGCCGATCTCGGCGCGACGCCGATCTCGACATTCCTCGGCGTGACGCTGCGGCTGTCGCTGCCAGGTGTGATGACCGGCTTCTCGCTGGTCATGATCCTGCTGCTCGGCGAATATCTGATCCCGACGCTACTCGGCGGCGGCAAGGTCTTCTTCATCGGCAACGCGCTGGTCGATCTGTTCCTGCAATCGCGCAATTGGCCATTCGGATCGGCAATCGCCATCACACTTGTGGCGGTTTCAGTGGTCGTGCTGCTTGCCGCGAACCGCATTTCGACCCGGCTTTCGGGTGCCCGCCGGGTGGACCTGATCTGATGCGTGCCTTCGTCGTTGCGGTCTTTGCCTTTCTCTACCTGCCGATCGCGCTGGTAGTGCTGTTTTCGTTCAACGCCGGCCACCACGCCAGCGAGTTCACTGGCTTCTCGGTGCAATGGTACGGCAAGGCACTAGCAAACCCGTTCCTGGTCGAAGCGCTGAAGAACAGCCTGTTCATCGCCACGACCAGCGCCTTGCTGGCGGCGCTGTGCGGCACGGCCGCCGCGGTTGGCCTGGCGCGTGTCGGGGCGCGGACGCGAGCCGTGTTCGATGCGCTTTTGGGTGCTGCGATCGTCGTTCCTGGTGTCGTCATCGGCATCTCGACGCTGGTCGCGCTGGTCCAGCTATTCGGGGTGGTCAACCCGTTTGTCGCTTCGCTGTGGCCGAACGACCAGCCACCGCGCCTGGCGCTCGGCTATGGCTCGATCATCGCCGCGCACGGGCTGTTTTCGATGGCGCTGGTGGCGATGATTGTCGGCACGCGCCTCGGCAGCCTCGACCGCAATCTGGTCGAGGCCTCGAGCGATCTTTACGCCACCCCGCTGACGACGTTCCGCAGTATCGTGTTGCCGCAGATCATGCCGGCGGTGATCGCCGGCTTCCTGCTCGCCTTCACATTCTCCTTCGACGATTTCATCGTCGCTTTCTTCGTCGCCGGCGCACAGACGACGTTGCCGATCTATGTCTTCGCCTCGATCCGGCGCGGGGTCACGCCGGAGATCAATGCCATCGCGACGATCGTGCTCGTCGCCTCCGTTGTGCTCGTGGTGGTTGCCCAATGGCAACTGCGGCAACGAAAACCATCACACTGAAAGATAAAAAACATGATTCTGAGAGATCGCATCGCCGTGGTGACGGGTGCCGGGTCGGGGATCGGGCGTGCCGGCGCCATGATGATGGCCAGGGAAGGTGCGCTCGTGGTGATCGCCGACAGGGACCAGGCGGCGGGGGAAGCAACCGCCTCCGACATTCGTGCGGCGGGCGGTCGGGCCGAGGCCATCGCCACCGACGTCGGCGAGGATGCGGCGGTCGAGCAGCTCATTGCGAGAACGCTGGGCCGGCATCGGCGGATCGACATCCTGCACAATCATGCCGGGATCCAGGTCGGCGGCACGCTGACCGAAGTCGGCGCCGACGGCATGGATGCCTCCTGGCGGATCAATGTGCGGGCGCAGTTCCTGGCGGCCAGGCTGGTCATGCCGTCGATGATCGCGCAAGGCGGCGGGGTGATCCTGAATACCGCCTCAAATTCGGGTGTGTTCTACGACCGCGAAATGATCGCCTACGCAACGTCAAAACATGCAGTGGTGGCGATGACCCGGCAGATGTCGCTCGACTATGCCAAACACAATGTCCGCATCAACGCGCTGTGCCCCGGCTGGGTCGATACGCCCTTCAACGAGCCGTTCATCGCGCAGATGGGCGGGCGGGCGGCGATCGAGAACTATGTCCGCACCAAAATTCCCATGCAGCGCTGGGCCAGCGCGGAGGAAATCGCCGAAGCGATCCTGTTCCTCGTCTCCGACCGCTCGTCCTTCATGACCGGCCAGGCGCTGGTGATCGACGGTGGAGAAAGCATCGGCTGATCCGCCGCTCCCGGCGGGCGGCAGCTGAAATTCTCTTTGGCCTAACGGCCGGCGGCGAGATGTGCTTTCGTCTCAAGGAGAATGCGGCCAACATGGCTGGGTCGGGAGCAGAAATCATCAGCGCAACCGGGAAGGCTGTATAATGGCCGAGGCCTATATCTGCGACTACATCCGCACGCCGATCGGACGCTTCGGCGGTTCGTTGTCGGCGGTCCGTGCCGACGATCTCGGCGCTATACCTCTGAAGGCGCTGGTCGAGCGCAATCCAAACATCGACTGGGCTGCCATCGACGACATCGTCTATGGCTGCGCCAACCAGGCCGGCGAGGACAACCGCAATGTGGCGCGCATGGCGCTGCTGCTGGCCGGCCTGCCGAAGGAGGTTTCGGGCTCGACCGTCAACCGTCTCTGCGGTTCGGGCATGGATGCGGTGATGATTGCTGCCCGCGCCATCAAGGCCGGCGAGGCGGAGCTGATGATATCAGGCGGCGTCGAATCGATGAGCCGCGCTCCGTTCGTGCTGCCGAAGGCAGAGACCGCCTTTTCGCGCAATGCCGAGATTTACGACACCACGATCGGCTGGCGCTTCATCAATCCGCTGATGAAGAAGCAATACGGCGTCGATTCGATGCCGGAGACCGGCGAGAACGTGGCGGAAGAGTTCGCTGTCTCCCGCGCCGACCAGGACGCATTTGCCGTGCGCAGCCAGGACAAGGCTGTAGCCGCACAAGCCAATGGCCGGCTGGCAAAGGAAATCACGCCGGTGACGATCGCGCAGCGCAAGGGCGATCCGGTCGTTGTCGACAGAGATGAGCATCCCCGCGGCGGCACGTCGATCGAAGCGTTGGCCAAGTTGCCGACGCCGTTCCGGCAAGGCGGCACGGTTACGGCCGGCAATGCCTCGGGCGTCAATGACGGCGCCGCGGCGCTGATCGTCGCCTCGGAAGCAGCCGCGAAAAGATACGGGTTGACGCCGATCGCCCGTATCCTCGGCGGTGCCACCGCCGGCGTCGCTCCGCGCATCATGGGCATCGGTCCGGTGCCGGCCACGCAGAAGCTGTGTGCCCGGCTCGGCCTGAAGCCACAACAGTTCGATGTCGTCGAGCTCAACGAGGCCTTCGCCTCGCAAGGCATCGCCGTGCTGCGCCAGCTCGGCATTGCCGAGGATGCGGAGCACGTCAACCCGAATGGCGGTGCCATCGCGCTCGGCCATCCGCTCGGCATGTCCGGCGCGCGCATATCAGGCACGGCGGCGCTGGAGCTGCGCGAACGTAGCGCCCGCTATGCACTTGCCACCATGTGCATCGGGGTCGGCCAGGGGATCGCGGTGGCGCTGGAGAGATTGTGAGCAAGCGTCGATTTGCCGGACCATTTAATGGCGCGTTCCGCCCACTCAAATTTGACCATGTGGACAAAAGCCGGGCACCGTTCCATAGTTCCTTCGCTGATATTCCAGAGAAGAGAGCCGGCTCGACACGGCGCCAATCAGAGGGGCATGCAATGGACAACGGGAAGAGCAGAATCCAATCGAAACGCGACGGGCTTTCGCGCCGCAACGTGCTGGAGCTGGGCGCGCTCGGCCTGGCGGCAGCGATGCTGCCGGGCAGCGCCTTTGCCAAGACCAAGAAGCTGAAAGTGGCGGCGATCTTCGCCACGCCGATCGAGGAGCCGTGGGACAACCAGATCCACGTTGCCCTGCAGAAGGCCGAGAAGGAACTCGGCATCGAATACAAATGGTCGGAGAAGGTGCAGACCGCCGATTTCAGCCGTGTCATGCGCGAATATGCGCAGGGCGGCTATGAGCTAGTGTTGGGCGATGCCTTCGCCGCCGAGCGCGAATCGCGCAGGACCGCCAAGCAGTTCCCGAAGACCGCCTTCCTGTTCGGCTCCGGCGCCGGGCCGGCCGAGCCGAATTTCGGCGTGTTCGACAACTGGATCCACGAGCCGGCCTATCTGTCCGGCATGATCGCCGGAAAGATGTCGAAGTCAGGCACGATCGGCGCCGTCGCGGCGATGGGCATTCCGGAAGTGAACCGGCTGGTCAACGCTTTCTTTGCCGGCGCCAGGGAGGTCAATCCCAACATCAAGAAGAAGGTCGCCTTCATCGGCTCGTTCTTCGATCCGCCGAAGGCAAAGGAAGCGGCGGTCGCCCAGATCGACGCCGGCGTCGACGTCATCTATGCCGAGCGCTTCGGCGTCATCGAAGCGGCGGCGGAGAAGAAGATCCTCGCTATCTCCAACATGTCGGACCAGTCGAGCCTCGGCCCCGACACCGTGATCACCGGGCCGGTCTGGGACATGTATCCGACCGTCGAGCAGGCGATCAAGCTGGTCAAGGCCGGCGTCTTCACCGCGCAGGATTACGGCGATTTCTCGCGCATGGCCAAGGGCGGCTCCTATCTCGCGCCCTACCACAAGTTCGACAAGACGCTGCCGGCCGAGGTCAAGGAACTGGTCGAGAAGAAGAAGGCCGAGATCCTCGATGGCAATTTCCGCGTCGACGTCGATGAGAATACGCCGGTCTCGGACTGAGCGATGTCTTTTGGGGGTCTGGCGCTTGTCGCACCCCCCTCTGGCCTGCCGGCCATCTCCCCCTCAAGGGGGGAGATTAGCAGCTTCGCCGACAGCACCTCTTCTTCAGCGCTGACGATTTGCGAAAGCCGAAGTGACATCCGATCTCTCCCCTTGAGGGGGAGATGGCCGGCAGGCCAGAGGGGGGTGCAGCGCATTCCCGTCGATCAAAGCTGAACCGTAAAGCCAATCCGATCGGGAGCACCCTTGTCAACGCCTGCCCCTCTTATTGAAATGCGCGGCATCTCCAAGAGCTTTGGCGCCGTCAAGGCGAACGAGGCCGTCGATCTCAGCGTGGCGCCGGGCGAAATCCTCGGGCTGCTCGGCGAAAACGGCGCCGGCAAGACGACGCTGATGAACGTGCTGTTCGGCGCCTATGCGCCCGATGCCGGCGAGATCCTGGTGCAGGGCCGGTCGGTGGCGATCAACAGTTCGGCCGATGCGCTGGCCGCCGGCATCGGCATGGTGCACCAGCATTTTCATCTCGCACCGCGGCTTTCGGTGCTGGAGAACCTCTTGATCGGCATTCCCGGCAGATCGGGCCGGATCGACCGCGCCGGCGGGCTGGCGCGGCTCGCCGAGATCGGCCGCCAGCACGGGCTGACGCTCGACCCGGACCTCGCCGTCTCGGCGCTGTCGGTCGGCGAGCAACAGCGGCTCGAAATCGTCAAGGCGCTGTTTCGCGGCGCAAGGCTGCTGATCCTCGACGAGCCGACGGCGGTGTTGGCACCAACCGAGGTCGACGGGCTGTTTTCGGCGCTGCGCTCGATGGCGGCACAAGGGCTCGGCATCATTTTCATCTCGCATAAGCTCAACGAGGTGCGAGCGCTGACGCATCGCTGCGTCGTGCTCCGGCATGGGCGCGTTGCCGGCCGCGTCGATGCGCCGGCCAGCACCACGTCCTCGGAGATGGCGCGGCTGATGTGCGGCCACGAGATCGTGCCTCCGGCCAGAGGACCGTCGATGCCGGGTGCGGCCGTGCTGACCCTCGACGGTATCTCGACATCGCATCATTCCGGCATGGCGCTGCGCGATGTTTCGCTGTCGGTTCGTGGCGGCGAGATCCTCGGCATCGCCGGCGTCTCCGGCAATGGCCAGCGCGCGCTTGCCGAGGTCATCTCCGGCGTGCGTGCGCCCGATGCCGGGAAGATGACCATAGCCGGCAAAACGGTTTCGCGGTTCTCGCCGAGCACAGTCCAGGCGCTCGGCCTCGGCCGCATCCCGGAAGACCGCATGACGACAGGGCTGGTCACCAATCTGCCGCTTGCCGATTCGATGGTGCTGCCGCGCATCGGCACGGCGGCGTTCAGCCGCAACGGCCTGCTCAAGCCGGATGCGATCCGCGTCTTCGCCGAGGCGCAGATCAAGGCCTACGATATACGTTGCCCCGGGCCGATGACGCGCGCCGGGGCGCTGTCCGGCGGCAATCTGCAGAAGGCGCTTCTGGCGCGCGAACTCGCTTTCGATCCGAAGGTGCTGATCGTTTCGCAGCCGACTCGCGGCCTCGATATCGGCGCCGCGCGCTTCATCCACGAAAAATTCCTCGACATGCGCGCCAAGGGCTGCGGCATCGTCGTCATCGGCGAGGATCTGGAAGAGTTGCTGATGCTCTCGGATCGTATCGCGGTGATGTATGAGGGCCGCGTCGTCGGCACGCTGGATAGCGCCGACGCCAGCATCGCCAGACTCGGGTTGATGATGACCGGAGCGGAGGGCCATGCCTGATGTTCCGTCTCGAGGCCCGCACCTCAACGCCCGCCTGGTTCAATCTGGCGCTGCCGCTGCTCGCCATCGGCGCGACGCTGATCTTGTGCAGCGGCCTCATCGCACTGGCCGGCGCCGGCGTCGTCGAGGCTTATGGCGTTATGTTTTCGGCGTCTTTGGGCGACAGCTACGCCATCACCGAAACGCTGGTGCGTGCCGCGCCGATGATCTTCACCGGACTGGCCGTGGCGGTCGCCTTCCGCGCCAAATTCTGGAACATCGGCGCCGAAGGGCAATTGCTGGCTGGTGCGGCGGCGAGCTGTGCCGTCGGTGCAATCCCGATGCCGGGGCCGCTCGCCATGCTGCTGATGGCGCTGGCGGGCGCTGCCGCCGGCGCGGCCGTCGCCCTGATCCCCGCCACGCTGAGGGTAAAATTCAGGGTCGATGACGTGGTCAGCTCACTGCTGCTCAACTCGGTCATTTTCTATGCACTGATGGCGCTGATCGAGGGGCCATGGAAGGACAGTTTCAGCGGCTACCCGATCTCGCCGCCGATCGAGGATACGGCCAATTTTCCGGTGCTGCTCGAAGGCACACGGCTGCATCTCGGCGTCGTCGCGGCGCTGGTCGCGGCACCGGTCATCTGGTTCGTGGTCGCGCGCACCACGCTCGGCTTCCGCATCAGGGTCACCGGCGAAAACCCCGAGGCGGCGCGCTATGGCGGCATCAATGTCGAGCGGGTGCTGATTTCGACGGCGCTGCTGTCTGGCGCATTGGCCGGCCTTGCCGGCGTCGGCGAGGTCGGCGGCGTGCATTTCCAGGTGATGAGCGACATCTCGCCGGGCTATGGCTATTCCGGCATCGTCGTCGCCATGCTGGCGAGGCTCAATCCGCTCGGCGTCGTGCCGGCGGCGATCTTCCTTGCCGCCGTCATGACCGGCGCTGAGGCGATGTCGCGGGCGACCGGCGTTCCGGCCTTCCTCAGCGATGTTATTCAGGGAACCGCATTGCTTGCCATGCTGGTGGCGCTGCTGTTCACCGCCTATCGCCTCCGTCGCGTGGGAATAGCCAAATGAGCGTGGTGCTGGAGCAGATATTCCAGGTCGGCTTCCTGGCCGCCATCATCCGCATCGCCACGCCGTTGGCCTTTGCGACGCTGGGCGAGATGTTCTCCGAGCGCGCCGGGGTGCTCAATCTCGGCATCGAAGGCATCATGCTTCTGTCGGCGATGACCGGCTTCACCGCGGCGAGCCTCAGCGGCAGCCTTTGGCTTGGCGTGCTCGCCGCGGTGCTGACCGGGGCGCTGATGGGCGCCGTGCACGCGCTGTTCACTGTAGCGCTCGGCCTCAGCCAGCATGTCTGCGGCATCGGCGTGACGCTGTTCTCGTCGGGCCTTGCCTATTTCCTCTACCGGCTGATCTTCGGACAGCAATCGGTGCCACCGAACATCAAGGGGTTCGAGACGCTGCCGATCCCGATCCTGTCCGACATACCGGTGCTTGGGCCGGCGGTGTTCAATCAGTTTTCGCTGGTCTACATGGCGATGCTGGCCATACCGCTGGCCGCCTTCGTGCTCTACCGCACGCCTTGGGGCCTAGCGGTGCGCATGGTCGGCGAAAACCCGCGTGCCGCCGATTCTGCCGGCGTCAGCGTCATTGCAACACGCTTCCAGGCGGTGATCCTCGGCGGTGCCTTGATGGGACTGGCCGGTGCCTTCCTGTCGATGGCGCAATTCAACGCCTTCACCTTCGGCGTGGTTTCGGGGCGTGGCTGGGTGGCAATCGCGCTCGTCGTTTTCGGCCGCTGGGATCCGTGGCGATCGGCAGGCGCGGCACTGCTGTTTGCCTTCGTTGACGCCTTGCAGTTGCGTATGCAGGCGAGCGGGCTTGGCCATATCCCCTACGAGGCCTTCCTGATGCTGCCGTTCATCTTCACCATCGTCGCTATGGCGGTGATGTCGCGCAATGCGGTGGCCCCGTCGGCGCTGCTCAAGCCGTTCCGGCGCGAAGAGCGGTAGCGGCGCTTCGCCTTTCACATCGCGGTGAAGCCGTTATCGACGAACAGATGGGCGCCGTTGACGAAGCTGGCCTCGTCGCTGGCCAGGAACAGGGCTGCCTTCGCGACCTCTTCCGGCTCGCCGATCCGCCCTTGCTGCGCCGCCATTGCCGCGTCGGAGACATCGACGCCGAGTTTGTCGAGATCGGCGACCTCGCGCAGGCCATGCGGTGTCCTGATGAAGCCTGGACAGACCGCATTGCAGCGGATGTTGCGGTCGCGGAACTCGACGGCGATGGCACGCGCGAACATATGGCAGGCGCCCTTGGTGGTGTCGTAAAGCACCTCCATCGGCGTCGCCGCCACCGCCGAGATCGACGAGGTGCAGACGATGGAACCGCCGCCGGCGGCGATCATGCCGGGCAGCACAGCACGCGTCATCAGGAACATCGAACGCACATTGACGGCATGCAGCCAGTCCCATTCCTGCAGCGTGGTCTCCAGGAAGGGTTTGATGACGAGGGTGCCGGCATGGTTGAACAGAACCGTGACCGGGCCGAATTTTTCCGTCGCGCCCTTCACCGCCGTTTCGACCTGCGCCTCATCCGATACGTCAGCGACCCAGTGCTCGGCGACATGGCCGCGTTGCCTGATTGCCGCCGCGGTAGCCGCCGCCGCTTCGCCGTTGCGGTCGACGATCGCCACCTTGGCGCCCTCGGCCGCGAAAAGCTCCGAGGCCGCACCGCCCATTCCTGTCGCGCCACCCGAAATGATGGCGACCTTGCCGGCCAGTCTTGTCCCCATGGTTTGCTCCCTGCTACCTTGCCGTGACGTCGCGGCTTTCCGCTGAAGCGATGCTATCCCTCATCCATTGGATGGCCAAGGAGCCACAGACACATGGACCTGACGTTTCCTGCCGTCACCCCGGCATGCCGCAAAAGGCAGCGCTAAGCAGTAAAAGCACTAACTTGTCCGCCGTTTGGAGAAAATTGTTCTAAGGATCGCGCGAAAATAGCACTCGACAAAGTCTACTGATTTTATAGATTAAGCGCCGAGACGGAGGTCGATATGTCCTATAGCCAGAACGCTCAGACTGCCCGCAAAGGCCAAAGGCTGGGTTCCGACCAGGTGTGGCGGCCGGCCTATGCCGGTGCTTTCGCCTATCTCGTCTTTGCCCTTGCGTTTGTATTCACCGGGGCAGTGGTACTGGGGCTGATCCCCTGATTGTCAAGGCTCTGATCATCGAGGCTTCCTCGGGATAGCGGCCTGCCGTTTGCAGAAATTCCGGAGTTGATGAACCGAATGCCGGTGTGCATTTGCGCGCCCTGATTCCAACGTGATGGAGGAGATGGCAATGCCGATCGAGTTCACGCATGTTCCCGGTAAGATCCACGCTGCCGACGCCAGCTTTTTCTATGACTTTGTCGAGACCGCGACGAAGCTGTCACTGATCGAGGATGCTGGATTCCAGAGGATCGTCATCGACGACCAGGCCGGGCTGCTGACCAATATGGACCTTGCCGCCCAGACGCTGGACCGGACCTCGTCCCTGGAGGTCGTGCTCACGCATTGGGCAGGCGTGATCGAACCAACCGTGGCGGCGCGACAACTCGCTGCCCTCGACGCGAGAAGCGGTGGCCGGCTGTCGCTCAGGATGCTCAGCGAGCCGCTGAGCGACGACGATGCCGAGGCACGTCCGGCCGGCCACACAGTGGTCTGGCAACGCATTGATGAATATCTGGTGCTGCTGAAGCGGTTGTGGTCGAACGACAGGCCGTTCGACCATGAAGGCACCTTTTACAGCATCAAAGGCGGCTATGTGCCGCGCAAGGGGCCGCATGGTGCCGATGTGACCATCCGCATGGGCGGGCAGTCGGGCACTGCGCTCAGGGTCGCGGGCAGGCATGCGGACGTGTTCGAGCTGGCGCCTGGCTCGCTTGCAGAAATTCACCAGTCAATGGAGCGCGTACGCGGCGCTGCTGCCGAACACGGCCGGGCCGGCAAGCTGCGTTTCGCGCTTCCCGTCCGAATCCGTTCGGAAGACAAATCGGCCGCTTCCTGCCAGAAGGCGCTCGAACTTGCCGGGCCGCCGGCGCAGGTCGCGCTGTCGCTGCTTTCCTACGCCGCTTTGGGGATCAAGGAGTTCATGATCGTCGGCGTCGACAGGCCACGCGAGATTGCGACCGCCGGCCGCGAGGCGATCGCGCTCTTGCGCAATTCACTGGCACGGCGCGAGGCCGATGTCCCTCAGCCGGGGGCGTTTGTGTCACGCGCGACACAGGGCGCGCGAGCCGGCTGCTGAACCGTCGTCCCGCGCCTTGGTGACGGGTCTACCACCATTCCGGGAAAGCCGCGTGAGCCGCCCTGGCCAGCGTCGGTATTTCCTGATCGGGAACGGAGCTGTAGGGCCAGAGCAATCGCGGACCGAGCGGCGCCCAGCCGCCGGCCGCCGCCATCGCCTTATCGAGTGCTGCATCGCTGACATCGTAACGGGTGCGACACGGTAGGACATTTGCGGCGAGGAAGGCCTGTATGCGGGCCTCGACCTCGGCAGCGGCGGCCATGTCGGTGCGGATTATCTGCCACCACATCATCGCGCCCTTCGGGTTGAGGCAGGCAACGTTGGAATAGCTGCCATGGGCACCTCCAGCATAGCCTGTTGCCAGCGTGTGGCCGGGGACGAAGACGGAAAATCCGTCCAGTTTGCGGCGCATGTCGGCATACCAGCCGGCGTCGCCGCCCGGCAGCTTGGCGCCGACCAGCGATGGCACGGCCGCACGCAGACTGGCGATGCCGTCGAGCGTCAGGTGGCGCTTGGCGTGCGGCGGATTGTAGAGCACCAGCGGTGTTTCAGGCGCGGCCTCGCACAGGCCGCCGGCAAAGCGCATGACCTCGTCGTCGCTGGGCGGCCACCAGTCGGGCAGCGTGAACTGCACCGCCGCCGGGCGAAGTCCGGCGACCCGCGTCAGTCGCTCGAGCGCGACGCGCGGATTGGACTGGCTGATGCCGATCTGGAAAGGAAGGCGCGCGCGGCCGGCTATGGTTGCGACCAACTCACAAAGCCGGTCGAATTCGGGCTCGGTCTGGCAATGGAATTCGCAGGCCGTGCCATTGGAATAGACGCCGTCGATGCCTGAGGCGCAGAGCCGGGCGATCGTCTCTTCCGTCGCCTGCCAGTCGATCGCTCCGCGATCGTCGATGGCCAGCATCACCGCGCCCCAGATGCCGCGCGGTGCGTGTGCGGGCAAGCGGGCCAGATGGTCGTCGAGGTCAGCGTCCACCGGCGATCTCGTGTTCGCGGCGGGTTTCGTTCGACGCGAAGGCAGCCTCGATAATGGCGACGATCTTGCGCGCATAGATGCCGTCGACCGGCACCGGCGTGTCATCGGCAATGGCATCGCGCATTGCGCTCCATTCGCGCACCAGCGCGTTATGCATCCAGTTCGGCTCAAAGGAACCGGGCAGCTCGGTCCAGACCGTCTCGCGGCCAAGCATGGTGCCGCGGTCCATGTCGATGCGCAGCGTTCCCCGCTCGCAGACCAGATCCATGGCATAGGTGGTGGCGCCGGTGCGATAGCCGACGCTCTGCACCTGGCCGATGCCGCCGCCGGCGAAGCGCAATCCGAGCAGAGCGCTGTCGTCTGCTTCCTGGTCATGGAACTTGGCGCCGAGCATGCCGCTCACCGACACGACATCGTCATCCATCAGCCAGACCAGGCGATCGACCGCGTGGATGCCGGCCGTCAACAGCATGCCGCCGCCGGTCGCCTTGCGCAGATGCCAGTCGCGGCGATTGTGCTCCATCCACAGCTTGATGATCCAGCTCGATCCGGCGAGCGGCCGGCCGAGCTCGCCTTCCTCCAGAATTTGCCTGGCCGCCATGCAGGGCAGGGCGAAATGCATGAGGTGGGCGACCATCAGCTTGACGCCATCCTTGGCCACGGCGGCGTTGATCGCATCGCAGGCAGCCACCGTCGGCGCCATCGGTTTTTCGAGCAGGATATGCTTGCCGGCCTTTGCCGCGCCGATGGCCATTTCGGCATGGAGATGGTGCGGGCTGGCAATGAGGACCGCATCGACCTCCTTGTCGTCCAGCAGCCTTCGCCAGTCCGCGTAGCCGCGGCCGCCATGTTCAGCGGTGAATTGCTGCAGTGCGTCGGCATTTCCTCGAGAGGCGGCGACGAGGCGAATGCCGCCAGCCTCACGGATTGCCCGCGCATGGGCTGCGCCGAAATCGCCGGCGCCGATAATTCCTATTCCAATCATGGTCCTGCCTTTTGATAAGCGGCGTCGATCAGCGACATCGCCGCAACATAATCTTCGATGGACACCGGCGGAGGCGCCTTTCTGGCCAGCCGGTCAAGCGTATCGCGTATGAACAGACGGTAGCGCGTTGCCGGCAGTTCGACCGGCAAGTCGACGATTGCCGCGTCGTCGAGCGTTGCGCAGATAACATGGTCGCCATGATCGATGAGGGTGGCATTGGCACTGACGATGCGCCACTCGAAGTCACCGCCGGGGCGCATCGAAGCAAAGGAGTAACCGGCCTCGACGATGAACAGCGCGCCGGCCTCGTCTTCCAGCACCAGAAGTGCGTGATCCTCGACCGGGCCGGGATGGATGCGGTTCGCGATCGAAACGCTTTTCAGGCCGAGTTTGCCGGTTGCGAGGCTGAGTGCCGCGTCGACGCCGTGTATGCCGAGATTCCTCAACGCACCCCCGCCACCAACCGCCGGGTCGAGCACCCAGGCGACACCGTCGGCGATGTAGCGTTGCGGTGGGCCGTTGACCAGCCGGAACTGGCAATGCGCCACGGGGCCGGCGCGACCTTGCCGGCGCAGCCGTTCAAGGCCGGCAACGGCCGGCCCGAAACGGTTGGGCAGGGGAACAGCGACAAAAGCCTGGTACTGCCTGGCAAGGTCGCGCAGCGCCATCAGTTCCCTCGTATGGCTGGCCGCCGGCTTCTCCAGGATCAGCGGTATCCTTGCCGCGATGATCGCACGTGCCCGCGCCGGCACCATCGAAGGGTGCCCCATCAACAGGATCACATCCGGCGGGCTGGAGAGTATCTCCTTGAAATCTTCGATAAACGGCAGGTCGTGGTGCGCGGCGAACGCTTGCGCTTGGCCAGGATCCTCGTCCCAGATACCGACGATCTCCGCACCGTAAAAGCGTGCGGCGTCGAGGTGCATTTCGGCGTGCCAGTGGCTCGAGCCGGCGAGGATTATCTTCATTCGGAGGCAGCACGTTTGCTATGGGCTTGCAGGATATCCTACAAGTGGCTATACGACAAGCGGCGGGCAAGCTTCAGCGGATGATGAAAGCAGTGGGATGGCGGAACTGAAGTCGATCGAACCGTTGAGCAGACCACCGCTGCTGCACGTCACCGTGCAGGAAAGCCTCCGGGCCTATATCGAAAGCAACCAGCTCAAGGCCGGCGATCCCTTGCCGCCGGAGACGTTCCTGGCGCAGCGGCTCGGCGTCGGCCGCAACTCCGTGCGGGAGGCCATCAAGGCGCTGGAATCGATCGGCATCCTGGAGACGCGGCGCGGCATCGGCGTGTTCGTCAAGGAGTTCTCGTTCAAGCCGCTGCTGGATAATCTTGCCTACGGCTTGCAAGATTCGCTGCGCGATGTCGAAGAGCTGCGCGAAATCCGCCGCGTGCTGGAAACCGGCCTCATCGCCAAGACGATCGAGATGATCAGCGCCGAAGATATCGAAGCGCTGCGCCAGTTGACCGAGCGCATGCGGCAACGTGCCGAGCGCCATGAGAGCTTCGCCGAAGAGGACCAGCAATTCCATCAGCTGCTGTTCCGCTGCCAGAACAATCGCATGCTGAGCGCGCTGATCGACATCTTCTGGATGGCGTTCAACAAGGCCTCGAATTTCACCAATCTCGACAATCCGACGCCGCTGGCGACATGGCGCGACCATCACGAGATCGTCGAGGCTGTCGCCGCCAAGGATGTCGACCAGGCGCGTCGGCGGCTCGACGACCACTACCGGGGGATCCAGCAGGTTATCGCCAAAAACCGAACAAGCTGAAGAACAAGCTGACTATGCCAAGGGAGGAAACCATGCGCATCAGGACCATCGCATTCTCAGTCGCCGGGCTACTGCTCGCCAGCATTGCCCCATTGACCAGTGTCCAGGCACAAAGCGCCAAGACCATTGCGGGCGGCTTCGACGTCGGCCCGGGCGGTTTTCCCAAGAACTTCAACCCGCTGGTCGCGACCGGCGGCTACACCTGGCTCAGCACCTATTTTGAACCGCTGGTCATCTACAATGCCGGACTGACCGAGATCGAAGGCGACCTCGCCAAGGACTACAAGATCAGCGACGACCAGCTGAGCTATACGTTCAACCTGGTCAACGAGACCTGGCACGACGGCAAGCCGTTCACCTCGAAGGATGTCAAGTTCACCCTCGAGCTTGCCAGGAACAAGGCCTCCGGCAGCCTGTTTGCCGCCCGTCTCGCCGACATCGCCTCGATCGATGCGCCGGATGACCACACCGCAGTGGTGAAGCTATCGAAACCGAACGGATCGTTTCTATCGATCCTGTCGCAGCTGATGATCCTGCCGGAGCATGCCCTGGCCGCTCTGCCGCCGGAATCGCTGGCGACAAGCACCTGGTGGTCGACCACTCCGGTCGGCACCGGCCCGTTCAAGTTCAAGCGCTACGTGACCGACCAATATGTCGAACTGGCAGCCGATGACGATTATCGCGGCGGCAAGCCGAAGGTAGACGTGCTCATCAACCGCTATTTCGAGTCGCCGGCGGCGGCCGTTGCCGCGCTCCGTGCCGGCGAAATCCAGTTCACTTATGTCGAGCCCGACGATGCGGCATCGTTCAAGAGCGACAGCAATTTCAAGGTGATCGAAGGTGCCTCGTACGTGGTCAACTATATCGGCCTGAGCCAGAAGGTCGACCTGTTTAGGGATATCCGTGTCCGCCAGGCGATCATATACGCGATCGATCGCAGCGCCATCATCGACAGCCTCTACGGCGGTGCCGCCGAGCCAGCCAATTGCGGCTATGTCGCGCCGCATCTCGTTCCCGCAGGCCTCGAACCCTATGCCTACGATCCGGCAAAGGCCAAGGCGCTGCTGAGCGAGGCGGGCTGGGACAAGATCAACGGCGACAAACCGATCACTCTGCTGACCTATTACGGCTCGCCGCAAGCGGCCAACGTGATGGCCGCCATCCAGTCGATGCTGGCCGAAGTCGGCATCAATGTGGTGCCGCGGGTCGTCGATACGCCGACCTACAATGGCATCGTCTACAAGCAAGGCACGCCGGACTGGAACGCCTTTCCGATGGTCTATGCCGGCCTGCAGAATGGCCCCAACCCGGCCGGCCTCAATCCCGGCCTCAACAAGTCGCAGATCCCGCCGGCAGGCTTCAACACCATGCGCATCGGGTTCGACGATCTGAGCGCTGCATTGGACGCCGCGCTAGGCCAGACCGATCCGGCCAAGCTCGATCAATCCTGGCAGGAGGTCTGCAAGGTGATGAACAAGGACCTGCCCTGGGCGACGTTGTGGGTGGCCAACCGCTATGGCGTGGCGTCGACCAAGCTGCACGACTTCGTCTGGACGCCGGCGCCGGGCGGCGGCCCCTACGCAGCTCACCCCGAGCGCTGGGACATCCAGTAAGAAACCCGCAAGCAAGCGAGCAGGCGGGACCACTTTGGCGCCGCCTGCCACCGCCACGGAAAGCCCATGCTGAGCTTCATCGCCCGCCGCAGCGCCACAGGATTGCTGATGCTGGTCGCGCTCAGCGTCCTCATCTTCATCCTGTTGCGGCTGGCGCCGGGCGATCCGATCGACGCCTATATCAACCCATCGGTCCCCATGTCGGCTTCCGACCTCGAGGGCCTGCGCGAACGGCTCGGGCTCGATCGGCCGCTTCCCGTGCAGTATCTCGCCTGGCTGCGCGCGGCGCTGAGCGGTGACTTCGGCTATTCGATCCAGCGCAGCGGCGTTGCCGTGCTGCCACTGGTCATGGAACGCATCGGCCCGACGGCGCTGCTGATGGGTACGGGCCTGGCGATCGCCATCGTGCTCGGCATTTCCGCCGGCATTTTCAGCGCGGTGCGCCGTAACGAACCATCCGACATCGCGCTGTCGGTGCTGTCGTTTATCGGTATCTCCAGCCCGGCTTTTCTGACAGCGCTGCTCGGTCTCTATTTCTTCTCGGTGCTGCTGCGCTGGGCGCCGTCCGGCGGCATGCAGACCGCGGGTGCGCCGTTCTCGGCGACGGATGTGCTTGCGCACCTCGTCCTGCCCGCCTGCCTGCTGTCCGTCGGCCATGCCGCGCTGATCATGCGTTACATGCGCGCCTCGCTGCTGGAAGTGCTCAACCAGGATTACGTGCGGACGGCGCGCGCCAAGGGCGTGCGCGAGTTCTGGGTGATCATCAAGCACGCGACCCGCAATGCGCTCTTGCCGGTCATTACCTTGATCGGCTCTACTGTCGGCATCGCCATCGGCGGCGCTATCTTCCTGGAAAGCGTGTTCAACTGGCCGGGCATGGGACTGCTTCTGGTCAACGCCGTCGGCACCCGCGATTACCCGGTGATCATGGGCGCTACCCTGGTGATCGGCGTTTGCGTCATCCTGGTCAACCTCTTGACCGACGTCGTCTATGCCGTCGTCGACCCGCGCATTCAGGTGGCATGATGGCAATCACGGCGCCAGATCCTACAGTTGACCCGACAGCCGTGCCGCAAACCAAAGGCCCGCTTCGCCGCGCGCTCGACCGCTTTTTTGAAAACCGCGCGGCGCGTGCCGGGCTTTTGATCGTCATCCCGATCCTGCTGGCGGTTTCGACGTATCCTTTGTGGTGGCCGTTCGGTCCTAACACCATCGACCTCCGAGCAATGAACAAGGCGCCGTCGGCCATTCATTGGCTGGGCAGCGACGGCGTCGGGCGCGACGTCATGGCCCGGCTGCTGCAAGGCGGACGGATCTCACTGCTGGTCGCCGTCTGCTCGGTCGCCATATCGACCGTCATCGGCTTCCTGGTCGGCGCCGTCGCCAGCTTTGGCGGGCGTCTTGTCGACGGCACGGTGATGCGCCTGGTCGACCTGGCGATGACGCTGCCGCCGGTGATCTTCCTGCTGGTGCTGGCTTCGATCGCCGGCACCGGCATCGCCCCGACCATCCTGGTGATCTCGCTGCTCTCCTGGCCGGTGCTGTCGCGCATGGTGCGCGCCCGGCTGCTCGAACTGCGCGAGCGCGATTTCGTCGTTGCCGCCCGCGGCATGGGCGCGGGGCTGCCGCATCTGCTGTTCCGGCATGGCCTGCCCAATTGCATCGATATCCTGGTCGTCTACGCCACCTTGCAGATCGCCAACGCCATCCTGCTCGAGGCCGGCCTGTCCTTCCTCGGCCTCGGCATCGCACCGCCCGAAGCCAGCTGGGGCAACATGCTCAATCTCGCCCGCTCCACCGTGGTGCTTGAAAATTACCCCTGGCAATGGATGTTCCCGGGCGCCGCACTGGTGCTCACCGTGCTCGCCATCAATTTCATCGGCGACGGCCTGCGCGACGCATTCGACCCCCGCTCCGATCTCAACTGACCTCAAAGGTTTATCAAAATGCCCCTGTTTACCGGCGTCGTGCCACCTGTCGTCACCCCGCTCAATGCCGATTTCAGCATCGACGTTCCGTCGTTCACCCGCACCATCGAGAACCTGCTCGACGGCGGCGTTCACGGGCTGTTCGTGCTCGGCTCGACCAGCGAGGTGGTCTTCCACGACGAGGCGGGCCGCAGGGCCGTCCTCGAGCACGCGGTCAAGGTCAATAACGGCCGGGTTCCGATCTTCGCCGGGGTCATCGACCCGACGACCGACCGCGTCATCAACCACGCCCGCATCGCCAGATCGGCCGGCGCCGACGCCATCGTCGTCACCGCGCCTTTTTATACCCGCACCAGCCAGCCGGAGATCGGCGACCACTTCCGCTATATCAAGGATGCGCTCGACATTCCGGTCATCGCCTACGACATCCCGGTCTGTGTCCACGTCAAGCTGGAGCGAAAGACCACGGTCGGCCTCGCCAGGGAAGGCGCCATCGCGGGCATCAAGGATTCCAGCGGCGATGACGGCAATCTGCGTTACGTGCTCAAGGACATGGCCGACGACCCCGGCTTCTTCGGCATGACCGGCTCCGAGATCCTGGTCGACAGCGTGCTGGCGATGGGTGCGCATGGCGTCGTGCCGGGGCTCGCCAATGTCGACCCGCATGGTTATGTCAGGCTGTGGAAGCTGACGCAGGCGGGCCAGCATGCCGAAGCCCGCGTGGAGCAGGAGCGGTTGCTGAAACTGTTCGAGATCGTCTGGATCTCGCTCGGCAGGACCAGCGCCGGCTCGGCCGGCGTCGGCGCCTTCAAGGCGGCGATGAAGAGCCTCGGCATCATCGCGTCGAACACCATGGCGCGGCCGCAGCGCAGCCTGAACGACGAGGAAACCGCAAAGATCGACATGATCCTTCGCGATGTGGGGCTGCTCCGCTGAGCGCCATGCCGATCGTCTCGATTTCCGGTCTGCGCGCGGTGTTCCGCATCGCGGGGCGCGACATCGCGGCGGTAAGGGATGTCGACCTGACGATCGGCTCCGGCGAGACGGTGGCGCTTGTCGGCGAATCCGGGTCCGGCAAATCTGTCACCAGCCTGTCGATCATCGGCCTGTTGCCAAAGAGGGTCGGACATATCGCCGAGGGGTCGATCGCGCTGCGGCGCAAGAACGGCACGGTTACCGAGCTGACCAGCCTCGATGCCGAGTCGCTGCGCAAGATACGCGGCAATGAGATCGGCATGGTGTTCCAGGAGCCGATGACCAGCCTCAACCCGGTCTACACGATCGGCGAGCAGATCGCCGAACCGATCCGCATCCATCTCGGCAAATCGCACCGCGAGGCAGAAGCAGACGCGGTGCGGCTGCTGGAACAGGTCGGCATTCCCGATCCGAAGCGGCGGGCGCGGCAATATCCACACGAACTTTCGGGCGGGATGCGCCAGCGTGCCACCATTGCCATGGCCCTGTCCTGCGATCCTGGTTTGCTGATCGCCGACGAGCCGACAACCGCATTGGACGTCACCATCCAGGCCCAGATCCTCGATCTTTTGGCCGACCTGCAGGCGCAGCGCGGCATGGGCATCCTGTTCGTCACCCACAATCTCGGCGTCGTCGCCGAAATCGCCGACCGGGTGGCGGTGATGTATGCCGGGCGTATCGTCGAAACAGGTCCGGTGAGCGAAGTGTTCACCCGTCCGCGTCATCCCTATACGGCAGGGTTGATGCGCTCGGTGCCGCGGCTCGGCCAGGCCACGGCGCTGAAGGCGGCGGGAACGCCGCTGCCGACCATTGCCGGAAATGTTCCGTCGCTTGCCTTGCTGCCCATGGGCTGTTCCTTCGCGCCGCGTTGCCCGATGGCTATCCCTGCCTGCCGCGCCGCGGTCCCTCCATTGTTTGCGGCGACGCCGACCCAGCAAAGCCGCTGCCTGCGCTGGGAGGAGCTCTGATGGCCGACGCCCCTTTCCTCGCTGTCAAAAACCTGACCAAGCATTTTGCGCCGACAGCGTTCTCGCGCGGACCCGTCGTAAGGGCGTTGGAGGATATTTCTTTCGATATCGGGCGTGGCCAGGTGGTCGGCCTGGTCGGCGAATCCGGCTCCGGCAAGACGACGATCGGCCGCTCGGTGCTGCGTCTGATCGAGCCGACATCCGGCCAAATCAACTATGACGGCACCGACATCACCAGGCTGGGTGCCGCTCAGTTGCGCCGCCAGCGCCGCAAGATGCAGTATATTTTCCAGGATCCCTTCGCCAGCCTGTCGCCGCGCATGACGATCGGGCAGATCCTCACCGAGGGCCTGGACATTCAAGGCATCGGCAAGAAGTCCGAGCGGCGGGCGAAGGCCGAGAAGGCACTTGCCGCGGTCGAATTGCCGGTCGACGCCTATGACCGTTACGCCCATGAATTTTCGGGCGGCCAGCGCCAGCGCATCGGCATCGCCCGGGCGCTGACGCTCGAGCCGGAATTCATCGTTGCCGACGAGCCGGTCTCGGCACTCGACGTCTCGATCCAGGCGCAAATCATCAATTTGTTGCGCGACCTGCAGCTCCGGCTCGGCCTGACCATGCTGTTCATTTCGCACGATCTGGCTGTCGTCGAGTACATCTGCGACATGGTCATCGTGCTCTATCTCGGGCGCATCATGGAGGTTGCGCCGGCGGCCGAGCTTTATGCCCGGCCGCAGCATCCCTACACGCGCGCGCTGCTGTCAGCCATTCCGTCGCTCGATCCGCTGGCCAGGCAAAGCCGGCAGGTGCTCAAAGGCGATATTCCAAGCCCGGCAAACCCGCCGTCGGGCTGCGTTTTCCGAACCCGTTGCCCGTTCGCGCTGGAAGCTTGCGCCGGGGCTGTACCGCCGCTGAGGGCGACAGCCGAGGGCCATCTGAAGGCCTGCATTCGCGACGACATCGCTTAGGTTTTCTGCCCTCGGCCTACGGGAGAACTTGGGCGAGATGGACAAGGTCGTCGGCCACAAAGTCCCAGCTCTCAAGAGGCGAGAGATCGGTCGTCTGCGCCGGGCCATGCTCTTTTGGCCGAGCAACAAAGGCGGTTCCGATACCGCACCTTCGTGCCGCGGCCAGGTCGTCATTGTGCGCGGCGATTAACACGGCCTCCGCAGGTCGCACCCCCAGGATCTCCACTGCGCGGAGATAAGCCTGCGGCGCAGGCTTGTAGGTGCCGAACACATCCGAGCCAAGGACGGTGTCCCAAGGCAGGCCGGCGCGCTTGGCCATATCCAGCAACAGCCGGGTATTGCCTCCCGACAAGGGCGCGATGATGAAGCGCTCCCTTAGCCTCGCAAGGCCTTTCAGCGAATCGGGCCACGGCTCCAGCCGGTGCCAGGCGAGGTTGAGTTCCTCAAGTTCGGCGGTCGGCAGCTCGGACGGGGCCAGCCCGAACTGGACGAGGGTGGCGTCCAGATTCTCCCTGTTGATCACGTCAAGTGACACGAAAGGCCGGTGCCCCGTCCGCACCGCCTCGGTCGAGGCGTCATAGCGCGACGCCCACGCATCGGCGAATTCACCGGGATCGACCTGCTCTGCACCAACTCGCGCGAGGAAGGCGCCGGCCTCTCTTGCGATACCGCTGCGCCAGTCAACGACGGTTCCCAGAACATCGAAGAATAGAACTCGAGTAGTGGTCATTGAGCTTTCCTCCGACCTCATTGAAACGTCGCCGACGCCAACCCATATGCAATGCGCGTCGGATGTTTCCTCCCATTCGTCCGGCGCGTTCCCCTCTGAAGGTTTTCGACCTTCACATCTGGCCGGGCTTTGCAGCCCGGCCTTTTTTTGCGGGTAAGTGAGCCAGCCGAGATCATGGCGCAGGTGTGCCCAGCGTATCGATGCGTTTCGCCAGCGCCGCGGGATCGCCAAGCACGCGCAGCGTCTTCAGCCGAGCTGTGCCGCCGGCAGCGATCGAGACGCCCGATGCCGGCACGCCAAGCGCCTTGGCTACCAGCCTTTCCAGCGCTCGATTGGCGGCTCCGTTTTCCGGCACGGCGCGGACGCGAGCCTTCAGATGGCTTCGTCCATCCGCCGATGTTTCGATGCCTTCCAGCCTGTCCATCGCTGATTTCGGCGTCAGCCGGACAAACAGGTCGATGCCGTCGGCGCGCGTGCGGAACGGCGCACTCATCGACGCCCTGGGCTCAGACGACCAGCGAAAGCACGGTGGTGAGCAGGAACTGCCGGATGAAGAACAGGATCAGCAGCAGGATGATCGGCGAGATGTCGATGCCGCCGAGGTCGGGCATGAAGCGGCGGATCGGCCGCAGCGCCGGCTCGGTCAGCCGATAGAGCATGTTGCTGATGGTGTCGACGAACTGGTTGCGGGAGTTGACGACGTTGAAGGCGTAGAGCCAGGAAAATATCGCCGAGGCGATGATGATCCACCAGTAAAGGTCAAGCGCCATGACAATGGTCTGAATGAGGGCGATCATGCCGGTCTCCGATTGTTGCCGACATGTAGCCACTGTAGGTGAAAGCGGCAAGAGCCGCCTTCTGCCGCATGGGCGAGGGCGCACGAACGGCCGAGCGGCATTTCGGCAGCAAGCGCAGCCTTGACAGGAAACCGCAGCGGCCGATAAAAGCCCCATCCGCTGGACGGGGCTGTAGCTCAGCTGGGAGAGCGCGTCGTTCGCAATGACGAGGTCAGGAGTTCGATCCTCCTCAGCTCCACCAGCGGATTTTTTCCGACCCTTTGCCTGGATGAATTCCAAGGAAATCCTCCTTGGATTCGCGGCGTCTCTCAGACGAAGCTCGCGAACGCATTGCAGGCCTGCTGGCGGCTTGGCACTATCGTTGCCGGGTGGATTCACATCGGCGACGTAAAGACCCTCTACACCAGTAGCGTATGCGGCCTATTGCCACTGCGCCTCGTCCTTGCCAGACTTGGTCCGTCTTCAAAACCGAGGGGAATTCACCATGACCAGCACGACAAGGCGTGATTTTGTAGGTCTTACAGGAATGGCAGCGACTGCCCTGGCCGGTGCTGTTGCAACACGAGCTACCGCTGCGGAAAGCGACGTAGCGCCATCGTTCGATGAGGTTCTTCAAGAGTACAACCAAAACAACACAGAAAGGACTAGATCAAAGCTGGCGATCTATGTGGTCCTTTCTCATCTGCACGCCAGTCTCGAGGAGGAATTTAGCGACCTTGGGCTAGAGCTGCCTTTAGGGAAAAAGGCCTTGCCATCGAACCTGCCGGCCAATTTCGCCGACGCGCAGGTTGCACCCCTTCCTTGGCTCTTCAAGCCCTCGGAAGTTACCGACCACGAACGAAACGGCTATGCGGCGATTGCAATGCGAATGAACGCAGTGATGGCAAGACACACCGCCGACGTGAGTGTCGGGGTTTCGCATATCATGTCGCACAAGGGATAACCGCGACCTTGCCGGCGAGAACGGCACGTCAGGCGAGCACAACGCCGGCCGGCGATTTGTTGTTGCGGGCGAACCGATTACCTGTTTTGGCGAGGCGACTGCGCTGCGAGAGTCCTCACAATGGATAAATACTTCCGGGACGCGCCGCGCGAGATAGCAAAGCTCTCGGCACCCCGGCCAGTGGGAATTGTCAGCCGTCCGCGCGTAGTGGCGCTGCTTTCGCAGGCCCTCGACAGCGGTGCATGCTGGCTGGCGGCGCCTGGTGGATACGGCAAGACCACCGCGGTGATCGACTTTCTGGAACACGGCGGGCGGGAACAAGGCGGGCTGAAGCAAGGCGAATCGGCGTACAACTGGTATCGGGTCGACACCGAGGACCAGGACGTTGCGCGCCTTTTCCACTATCTGACGCTGTCGCTCGACGGCAGGCATGCCGGCATGCCGGTCTTTGGTCCGGAATATGCCGACAATTCCGGCGATTTCGCGCGGCTGTTCTTCCGCACCTATTTCTCGCGGCTTGATCCGGGCACGATCCTGGTCCTCGACGATCTGCATCGTGCCGATGCGCCAGGCTTTCGCCGGACGCTGGCGATCCTGTTGCGCGAACGCCCCAACACTGTCCGCTGCATCTGCACATCGCGGATGCTGCCTGAGGGCGACGTCGCCGACCTCGTGCTGTCGGGACAGTTGCCGGTGCTCAACCAAACGCTGCTGGAGTTTTCGCCTGGGGAGGCTCGCAACCTCGTCACCGCCCGCTCGCAATCGCCGTCCGAGGTCGGCGACATTTCGGAGGCGCGCGGCTGGGCGGTGGGCCTTCTCCTGCTGGCCAACGCCGGAATGTACTACCCGCTTTCGCAGACCGGCCTTGCCGGGGGCGCCGGCCTTCGGGAGATTGTCGGACGTTATTTCCTGCGCGACATCGCGCCGGAGGACCAGGATCTGCTTATCAGGCTCAACGTTCTGCCGGAGATCAGCACGGAGCTTGCCGATGCGTTCCTGGGCTCGCCGCAGGCTGCTCGCCTGCTGGTGCGGCTGCAGCATCGCCAGCTGCTGATCACGCGCGACGGTCCGGGCGGCGCCGCCTTCCAGCTGCATGACTTGTTGCGCGAATACCTTGCCGGCCTACTGGACCGGCGCGTGACGGAAGCGGACCGTTCCAGGCTGCGCGAGCAGGCAGCAAAGGTCCTGCACGAGGCAGACAAAACCGACGCGGCAATCGTGCTGGCGTTGCAGGCGGGCGCCTGGCCGCTGGCATGCCAGCTCATTCTGGAGTGCGCTAACGGCGTTCTCACGCAAGGGCGCAGGGCCAGCTTCGTCGAATGGTGCAACAGGCTGCCCCCCGACCAGATGGACGGGTGGGTCCATTATTGGCTGGGCGTCGCCTTCGCATCGGACGATGCGAAGGCCGAACCGCACTTCTCCAAGGCATGGCAAGCATTCGAGAACACCGACATGCGCGGCCAATGCCTGACGGTCGCGCGGGCGGTCGTGGTCAAGACCGCCAGTTGGCGTACGCATGAGGGGCTGGCGGATTGGACGCGCCGAGCCTCACAGCTTCTTGCCAGGGGATTGCCGGAGTTGGATCCGGAGGAACTCATGATGGTCAGGCTCGGCATCCTGCGGGCCGTCGATTTCGCCGAACCTGGCGAATTCGACGCCCATGACGCGAAGCGCCTCGTGAATGATATCCAGCAGCGCCTGACACATCTGCCGATCGAGGATTCGGTCGAGTTGCGCCTGCTGGCAAGCGAAGCGCTCATCGACTACGCGACCTCGTCGGGGCAGCGCGACATTTTTGCCAATGCCGTGGACAGCGTTGCCGCCGATCTCGAACATCCGGATATCCCGCCGCTGGTGCTCGGCATGTGGCTGGTGTCCTTTGGCTCGGCCAGCGGCCGTTACTTCCCCTATTCGCGGCGCGGTTTTGTCTATGCCTCGGCCGAGGATGCGTTGCGACGCGCAACGGCGATAGGCGAGCAGCACGCCTTACGGGGCGTCGAGTTCAGCGCGCTCTATCAGCTTCAATTGCTGATGAAGCTTCACAACAGGTTCTCGGAATTCAATGCGCTCGTCTCCCGGCTGGGCGAGATCGCGGACAGCAGGTTCACAACCCAGGTCGCTGTAGTCGCCGACTGCCACGCGGCGATGCACACGCGCAACGGCGACTTCGTCAAGGCTTATCTCGACTGCGATGCCTTCATGGATGCGATCGAGCGGGCGAATGAGCCGATGATCGAACGCTGGCCGCATTACGTCACCAAATACCAGGTCCTGCTGGCCGATCGGCGTCCAGCGGAGGCCATTGCGCTACTCCAGGAGATCGTCGAAAGGCTGAGCGGCGGCCCTCGCCAGCGGGTCGAACTCAACATTCTGGCCGCTCGGGCCCTGGAGCAGAAGTGGAAAGGCGGCGCGTCCTATGGCACTCGTCTGGCTGAATTCATGGAGGTGTTGCGCCAGGTCAACCCCTCCGCAATCCTGCTCAACCTGCCGGACCTATTGGCCGATCTGGTCGCTGATGCGCTGGAGCGAAAGATCGACGTCGATCTCTGCCGCCGCGTCGTTCGGGCGCGATATCTGGTCCCGCCCGCTGGCCGACCCGTCCAGTGGCCTTGGCCGCTCAGGATCCACTTGATGGGAGGCTTCCGCCTCGAGATCGATGGTGCCGAGGTCGCGCCCGGTGCCAAACCTACCCGCGCTCTCGACATATTGCGCATTATCTGCCTGTCGAGGGATCAGGTCTGTTCGGTGGAAACCCTGCAGGATTGGCTCTGGCCCGACCTCGACGGCGACCAGGCCAAAGCGGCCTTGGAGCAGGCGCTGCATCGTCTGCGCAAATTGCTCGGGCAAGGCGAGCTCGTAACGCTGAGAGAGGGCCGTTTGCGGCTCGCTGCCGACAAGGTCTGGATCGATCTGCAGGATTGGGAAGACCGGCTGAAACCCGTTCTGTCGGGCCAAAGAGACAGCGCAATCGAGGAGCAGGAGATGCTTCTGGAAGGCTTTGTCGGCCCGCTTTTCTCGAATGGCCCGACGCCCGCCTGGTCGAACGCCGCGGCCGACCGGGTGCGGGACGGGTTGGTCGAGCTTGCCGTGCGGGTCGCCAAACACTGGCAGAGCCAAGGCAACGCAGATCGGGCACGCCAGGCGTGCCGGCGTGCGCTCGATTTCTACCCGGAATCGGCCAAACTCCATGGCACGCTCATCCAGGACAGCCTCTCCAGAAACGACCATGCCGGCGCCATCGAGGATTACCGGCGCTATGAACGCGCGCTCGCTTCGACCGGCGATGACGAGCCCTCGCCTTTGCTGCGTTCGCTCGTGCGCCCGTTTCTCTAGACCGGTTCATCGTTTCACCGAAACGCCGAACCGCTCTATCTCTTTATTTTTGCGCAATTCCGGACGGAAAACCGCTCCACACTTTTCCTGGAATTGCTCTGGCGCAGCTCGGAACTCTGTAAGCCGTCCGTAAGTCGCGGTCTGGGAATCTCGGCCCGTCGATCAAAACCGATCGCCGGAGGCCTGAAGCCCCCGATACCAACACTCACAGGAAGGAAAAGGTCATGCCGTATACTGCCAGAGCAACTTCGAGAGTGCGTGCCGGCACCATCCGGGCTGGAGCCACAAGACTTTCCGACCAGCTCAGGATCGGGCCTTGGTCGCTCCTCTCGCCCGAAGCTGTCATACAGCAAAAGTACAACTCCCTTGGAGGCGCCGGCTTCGCCGAGATCGACAGGAAGGACACTGGAAACGCCTGGTATCTCAAGAACGGCTCATGCATTTGTTACAACGATGCCATGCACGACGCCTTTGAGATCCATGGCGAAATCTACAGGAAGTGGATTGCGCTTGGCGGTCTCGCGTGGGGCATTCCCTGCACCGACGAAACCGGAACTCCCGACGGCGTCGGCCGATACAATCACTTCAACAACAATACCGCTTCGATCTACTGGACACCGAATACCGGTGCTCAAGCGATTTGGGGGGCAATTCGCGGCAAATGGGCAGCAATGGGCTGGGAGCGCTCGGTTCTCGGCTATCCGGTCACCGACGAAACCGGAACTCCCGACGGCGTCGGGCGCTACAACCATTTTGCCAATGCCGGCTCGATCTACTGGACACCGAACACAGGAGCCAACGTGGTGTACGGTGACATCCGCAAGAAGTGGGAGAGCCTGGGCTGGGAACAGTCATATCTGGGATATCCCACGACCGACGAGACCGAATTTGCCGATGGTGGCCGTGCCAATCTGTTTGAAAACGGCGGCATATACTGGTGGCCCGACACCGGCGCGATCGACCTTCGAGATGTCGTCGTCCACTATACCGGCCTCCATTGCTTCGGCGAGACCGACTGGGATCAGGGATCGAGTGCGGACGAACCCTATGTCATCGTCAGCGTGACAACGCCGCAGATCGCCGACACCAAGCGCAGCCAGGTCTATGGCGACGTCGATGCCGGAGATACAAGACCCGACCTTATGGAAATCTATCGAGGCAAGCCTTACGGCATCAATATCGGCACGGTGCTGATGGAAAACGATTTTGGCGACCCCAACAAATACAAGGACGAGGTGCAGAAGATCGTCATGGGCGTCCATACGGCGGGCACGCTCGCTTTGGGCCTCATTCCGGTGGCAGGACCTATCATTGCCGCGATAGCCGGCCCGGCCCTGGGATCCTTGATGCCATCGATCGGCGGCGCCATCAGCGATCTCTTCGATTGGGGCGATGACAGGATCGGGAGCGCGACAGTAACCATCTCCGCAAAGCAGATGGTGTTGCTCGCTGCACGCACGAACAATACTACCTTCAGCGGGATTGGATTCAAGGTGGAAACGCCCCTGATTTCCGGCGATGGGGCTTCCTACAAAGCCTATTTTGGCTTTGTGCCTGCCTAGGCCAATCGCCTCGGCAAAACCTTCGCCGAGACAATCAAACTTACCAGCCCCGCCTTCCATTGGCGGGGCTGCCACTTCGCGACTGAGAGTTTCCGTAGCGGTCGTCGCAAGGTGCGGTCCGGATGCGGCAGCGGCCGATCAGCATAGCGGGCAAGCTGTCGTTGCCTAACCCCGCACAGCCCGTAGCGCCGCCATGAACGCGGCTCCTTCGGCCCGAACGATGGAGACCGCATTAAGTGCGGTCACCTCAACGACGCGGCCGCAGCCAACGAGGCCGAACGGGACCGGCGGAAACCGGATCAGGCGGTGCGCAACCCGCCGCCATGACAGCCGAGATCAATCAGGATGGAAAGAGAACGGTGACAAGAGCGGGCATGCATCACACCAGCCCGCGCTTGGCCATCATCGCTTCCGGGGAAGGCATCTTGCCGCGGAAGGCGGTGTAGAGTTCTTCCGGGTCCTTTGAACCGCCGGCGGCGTAGATGTTCTTGCGCAGCCGCTCGGCCAGCGCCGGATTGAAGGGATCGCCTGTTTCCTCGAAGGCGGCGAACGCGTCGGCGTCGAGCACTTCCGACCACATGTAGGAGTAATAGCCGGCAGAATAGCCATCGCCGGCGAAGATATGGCCGAAATGCGGGGTGCGGTGACGCATGGCAATGGTGTCAGGCATGTCGAGCTTTTCGAGCGTCTCGGCTTCGAAACGAAGCGCCTGTTCCGGTGCATCCGGCCGGGCGTGGTAGGCCATGTCGACCAACGCCGAGGCGGTGAACTCGACGGTGGCGAAGCCGGCGCCGAAGGTGCGTGCCGCCAGCATCTTGTCGACCAGCGCCTTTGGCATCGGCTTGCCGGTCTTAATATGCAGCGCATGCTTTTCCAGCACCGCCGGCACCGTCAGCCAGTGTTCATAGAGCTGCGACGGCAGCTCGACGAAATCGCGGCTGACCGAGGTGCCAGCGACCGATGGCCAGGTAACGTCGGTCAGCATGCCGTGCAGCGCGTGACCGAATTCGTGGAACAGGGTCTTGGCCTCGTCGACCGACAGCAAGGCTGCCTCGCCGGCCGGCGGCTTGGCGAAATTCATGATGTTGTAGATGACCGGCTTGGAGCCATCGCCTAGCTTGTAGCCGGATTTCAGCGCGCTCATCCATGCGCCGGAGCGCTTCGAGGGTCGCGCGAAATAATCGGCGAGGAACAGGCCGCGCTCGCTGCCGTCGGCATTCTTCACCACGAAAACACGGGCGTCCGGATGCCAGGTGGCAATGCCCTTCTTTTCTTCGAAAGAAATGCCGAACAATCGTGTTGCCACGTCGAAACAGGCGTCGATGATGCGGTCTAGCTGCAGATACGGCTTCAGCTCGGCCTCGTCGAAGGCGAATTTCTCTGCGCGCAGCTTCTCCTGATAGAAGCGCCAGTCCCAGGCAGCGAATTTCTCGTTGCTGCCGGCCTCGGCCGCCAGCCGCTGCAATTCGGCCTGGTCGCTTGCGGCCTTTTCCACCGCCTTTTCCCAGACCGGATCGAGCAGCGCGTGCACCGCCTCCGGCGTCTTGGCCATGGTATCGTCGAGCTTCAATGCGGCATAGGAAGGATAGCCGAGCAGCTTCGCCTTCTCGGCGCGCAGGCGCAGCATGTCGCGCACCACTTCCGTGTTGTCGGTAGCGCCGCCATTCTGGCCTCGCATGATGAAGGCGCGGAACGCTGTCTCGCGCAGGTCGCGGCGTTCTGAGAAGGTCGAGAACGGCTCGTAGATCGAACGCGACAAAGTGACGGCGTAGTGGCCCTTCTGGCCGCGCATCTCGGCGGCTTCCGCCATCGAGCTTTTCAGGAATTCCGGCAGGCCGGCCAGGTCGGCCTCGTCGAGGAACAACGCCCAGTCGCGCTCGTCGGCAAGCACGTTCTGGCCGAAATTGGTGCCGAGCGACGACAACTCCTCGTTAATCGATGCAAGCCGCTTCTTGCCTTCGGCGTCGAGCCTGGCGCCGGAGCGGACGAAGTTTTTCCAGGTCTTTTCCAGAACCCGCAGCGTTTCGGCATCGAGCTTCAAAGCCTCGCGGCGCTGATAGAGATCGTCGATGCGGGCAAACAGTCGCTCATTCATCGAAATCGCCGAGTAATGCCGCGACATTTTTGGCGAGATGTCGCGCTCCAGCGCCTGGATCGCCTCATTGGTGTGGGCGCCGGCGCGGCACCAGAAGATCGAGGAGACATGGTCGAGCGCCTCGCCGGCAAGCTCGAGCGAGGCAAGCGTGTTTTCGATCGTCGGCGTCCCGGTGTTGCCGGCAATCGCCTCGATCTCGGCCTCATGCGCCTTCAGGGCCGCGTCGAAGACCGGAGAAAAATCGCCGTCGCCGATGCGCGTGAAATCGGGCAGGCCGAGCGGCCCTTGCCATGCGGTCAGCGGATGGGCGGCGAGGTCGACGGTTGACGGCATGGGCAAACTTTCGCTGGGTGGGCGGGAGAAGCGGATCGTCACCGATGTAAGGCGCCGGCCCGTTGCGCGCAACAGCACGCCTGGTTAACGCCGATGCGTGCCCACGACTCGTATGCGAACCAGAATGCCCACTCGCGCGCAGTGCAGCAAAAAGTGCACTGTAACGGTAATTCCCATCTATAATAATCTAAAATCCATGGTCTCGTTGTAAAATTCAGGCATCATTTCGTTTCCGAGATAGATGACGCTTCCGTGACTATTTCTAATTTTATTTAGGTTAGATTTAGACAGCTTGAACACACGACTAAAGTATGCGTCGTATGCTTTCCTCACATCGCCTTCCGCCCAGTCTAAATTATAGTACATTCTGCCAGGCAACATTACATCGCCGCGCCACAGATTTATATCATATTCAATTACCGGAGATAATCTTGAACTAACTTGCAAACATTTATTTTCAGCGTCACGCTCAAGGACTATGTTGTTTAAAAAATCCTTTGACGATATCAGAACTCTTCTGTTTTTAAAAGACCGTTCTTCTTCTCGGATGGGCTCCCAAAAAATGGGGGTATCGCCATCTTCGATGGACGGCTTGACGAATACTATATTCTCAACACCCTTGGACAAGGCATGGTTGAAAACGATTTCATCTCTGTGCGACAGGAAAAGATTGAATTGCTTGCCCATCATTGCCCTCCAACACATAAGATTTCGAATTCCGATAATAGTGCACTTTTGCAGGGCGCGACCGTCGTTGTGAGTGGATTGACCGCATGGCTTGTCGCATTGGCGTTCCCACCTGCGTAACCACGTGACGTGGACAGGTCCGAATTGACGCCGGCAATTCCAGCGCCTATCCCCCGAGAAGCTCAAGACCAAATTTCGTCAGTAGCCGTCGCAGTTTTCGGCGATTGCGGCCTGCGAACTGGCGGTGATCTGGTCGTTGGCGACCGCAAAGGTCTCCTGCATCAGCATGTCGTTGCTGGGAAAATCATAGCAGGCGATGACAGTGGTGACGCCGCCCTCCGATTTCTTGATCCGATGGCGGATTTCGGCCCCGGCGACGGCGCCTTGCCACTCGGCGATCGAGGCGATGAATTCCTGCCTGCTTTGCACGACGCCGAGGTCGTCGAGCTTGATGCGGACGTTGTCGGCGAGCAGATCCGACAATTCGGTGCGGTCGGCGACGAGCAGTGCCGAATACCAGCGATCGATGATCGCGCTATCGTCGGCACGGGCGACATTTGCCGAGCACAGCAGTGCCGCCGCCGCGAACGCGTCCCGAGCTCGCATCATGCCTCACCTCCTACTCCGTCTCCGGTCGCTCGAAATCGCCTGTGTCCTTGTTCATCACCCAAAGCTCGCCGGTCGAGATGTCGAACCAGGCGCCGTGCAGCGATAGCCGCCCCTTGCCTTCGAGGATCGAGACGCAAGGGAAGGTACGCAGATTGGCGATGGAATAGCGGATCGAGATGCGCTCCAACGCCGTCTGGCGCTCGGTCGCGGTCATGAAGGTGCTCGACGATACGGTCTCGGCCGCGGGCGCGATCAGGCTCATCCACTTGCCGATGAAATCGCCCGGCGACAAGGGTGCGGCCGTGGTGTCAAGTGCCGCGCGGATGCCGCCGCAGCGGCCGTGGCCCATCACCACGATGTTCTTGACCTTGAGGCTCTGCACGGCAAATTCGAGCGCCGCCGATGTCGAGTGGAACTGATCGTCGGGCGCATAGGGCGGCACCAGATTGCCGACATTGCGCAGCACGAACAGCTCGCCGGGCCCGGCATCGAAGATCGCTTCGGGCGCGGCCCGCGAATCGCAGCAGGCGACGATCATCGTTTCCGGTGCCTGGCCCTCCCGCGCCAGCGAGCGATAACGGCCGCTTTCGGTGAGATAGCGACCGCTCATGAAACTGCGGTAGCCGGTGAGAAGATGCTCGGGAAGATGGGGCATGGGCAGCGGTGGGAGCCTTTCCGGGTTGAAGGCAGCTCGGTTCAATCCCGAAAGGCTCTAGCGCATCGGCCCGAAAATCGGAACCGATTTTCGGAAAGCGGGATGGCGTGGTTTCGACGTACCAGCCCGTGTTTTGACACGGGTGAACGAACGCCGCCATTAATCGGCCTCAGAACCGCAGATTGGCGGTTCGACTATTCCGCGATGTCCAGCAGGGTCGATATCAGCAGCCGGCGCTCTTCGGCGGAGAGAATGTCCGAATCGAACAGGTTCATGCTGCGCAGCCCTTCGATGGCGAGATAGCAGACCAGCAGCGCCTTGAGGTTCGGCGTCTCCTGCTTCAGCCGCTCGAATAGCTGCCGCCTGAACGATTTTATCGGCGTCAGGAAATCGGGATCCTCGGCAATCGCCGAAAATATCCAGGATGCCGACGGTTTCGATTCCTCGGCATGCTCGGCCGACAGCTTGATGTAAGTTGCAAGCGGGCTTTCGCCGTTGACGCCGGCCGTGCGGGCGGACTCCAGGGCCTGCTCGAAGGCGCGCAGGTAATCCTCCACCAGCGCCTGCATCAATTTCGCCTTGGTCGGGAAATTGTAGAGAAGACCGCCCTTCGACACGCCGGCACGGCTGGCGACCGCATCCAGCGACAGGCTGCCAGGACCCGTCTCGCGCGCCACGGCGGCGGCGGCGGCGAGGATCTTCTCGCGCGAGTTTGCTCTGCGGGCCTTCATCAAGCGTTCCCCATTCATTAGCTTAGGCGGAATTGACAAGACCGTCCAGACGGTACAGTAAGATCGCCGTCATTTGAAATTGGGACCAGGCACAGGTATGTGTTCCGGTCATCCGACCGTTATGCTGGGCCGTGGCCGAGGGACTGTTCGTGATCAAGCGCTTCATCATCGCCTTCATTCTGCTCGTGCTGGTGTGCGGCGGCATCGTCGGCTTCAACCTGTTTCGCGACAATGCGATCAAACAGTTCTTCGCCACCATGAAGCCGCCGGCCGCGACCGTGTCGACGGTCATAGTCAAACCGATGTCCTGGACGCCCGGCATCGAGGCGATCGGCACTGTCAGTGCCGTACGCGGCGTCGACCTCACCGTCGAAACTGCTGGCATCGTCAAGGACATCCTGTTCCATGCCAATCAGAAGGTCGCCGCCAACGCCGTGCTGCTGCAGCTCGACGATGAAGTCGAGCGAGCCGACCTCGTGGCATCGAAGGCGCAAGCCACCTCCGACCAGACGACGCTGATGCGCGCTCTTGAGCTGCAGAAGCGCGGGGTCGGCACCGACGCTACGCTCGACACGGCGCAGGCAGCGGCATCGGTCTCCGCCGCGCAGGTAAACAAGCTGCAAGCGGTGCTCGACCAAAAGCAGTTGACGGCCCCTTTCAAGGGTACCGTCGGTATTCCGAAAATCGACCTTGGCCAGTATCTCACACCCGGCACCGCCGTGGTGACCTTGCAGGACATGGATACGATGCGTGTCGATTTCACCGTACCGGAGCAGCAGCTTCCGCAGCTGAAGATCGGACAGACGGTGCGGTTGGGCGTCGGCGGCGGCGACATGCCGTTCACCGGCAGCATCCGCGGCATCGATCCGAAGATCGACCCGACCAGCCGGCTGGTGACCGTGAGGGCGGAGGTCGGCAATCCCGAAGGCAAGCTGACGCCCGGCCAGTTCGTCCAGGTGCGCGTCGAACTGCCCGCGGAGAACGACGTGCTGGCGCTGCCGCAGACGGCGCTGACTTCCAGCCTGTACGGCGACTTCGTCTTCGTGGTGCGCCCGGCCAAATCCGCCGAAGCCAACGGCGCGGCGCCCGAGGCAAAGCCGGAAGAAAAGCCGGCTGCGGATGCTGCCAAGCCCGCGGCCGAAGCACCCGCGGCAAAACCCGACGAAAAGCCGGCTGCTACCCCAGCCAAACCGGCAGAGGAAGCCAAGCCGGCAGCGGAAGAACAGAAGCCGCAGCTCGTGCTCGCCCAGGTGTTCGTCAAGCCCGGCCGCCGCAACGCCGGCCTGGTTGAGATTCTGGAGGGCATCGCGCCCGGCGACGAAGTCGTTACCGCCGGCCAGAACCGGCTCTCCAACGGCATGTCCGTTGCCGTCGACAACACGATCGATCCGAGCAAGCCAGGGAACCAGCAGGCAGCCCAGCAATGAGCTTTTCCGACCTCTTCATCCGCCGCCCGGTCCTTTCGACCGTGCTTGCCTGCATGATCCTGCTTCTGGGTTTTCAGGGAATCTTCAACCTTTCGATCCGGCAGTATCCAGAGGTTGAAGAAACGGCCATCACCATCACCACGGCCTATCCCGGCGCCAGTGCCGACCTGATCCAGGGGTTCATTTCCGCGCCGATCGCGCGTGCCGTCGCTTCGACCGAAAACATCGATTATGTCACGTCGTCGAGCCGGCCGTCCTCCAGCACCGTGACAGTGCAGATGAAGCTCGGCTCCGACCCCGACGTCGCGCTGAACGAAGTCTTGTCGAAGGTTCAGAGCGTTCGCGGCGATCTACCGGACGAAACCAAAGACCCGGTGATCGTCAAGGGCACCGGCCAGCAGTTCGCGATGATGTACATCTCGATGCAGAACCCGAACATGACGCCGGAACAGCTCACCGAATATATCGAGCGCGTCGTGCGGCCGCGTATCTCGACGGTCGAAGGCGTCGCCGACGTGCAGATCTTCGGCGCAGCCGAATATTCGATGCGGGTCTGGATCGACCCGATCAAACTGGCGGCGCGCGGCGTGACCGCGGCGGAAGTGCTGGCCGCCATCAACGAATCGAATTTCCTTTCCGCGCCCGGCGACACCGAAAACGAATATGTGGTTTCTTCGATCACCGTTCGCTCTACGCTGCAGACCCCGGAGGCTTTCGCCGCCCTTCCACTCCGGTCGAAGGACGGCAATGTGGTGAGATTGCGCGACGTGGCCCGCGTCGAACTCGCCGCGGCGAACACCGACACCAGGGTCAGCTTCAACGGCAAGCCCGGCATCTTTCTCGCTATCTTTCCGACGCCGGCCGCCAATCCGCTGACCACCGCGGCGGCAATCCACAAGATTGTGCCGACCATCCAGGAGACGCTGCCGCTCGGCATGACGATGGAGATCGTCTACGATTCAACCGAGCAGATCAGTGCGTCGATCGAGGAGGTGTTCAAGACCATCGGCGAGGCGGTCGCCATCGTCATCGTTGTTATCCTGCTCTTCCTCGGCTCGTTCCGCTCGGTGCTGATGCCGATCGTGACCATTCCGCTGTCGCTGATCGGTGTCTGTTTCCTGCTGTTTTCGGTGGGCTATTCGATCAATCTTTTGTCGCTGCTGGCCATGGTGCTGGCGATCGGACTTGTCGTCGACGATGCCATCGTGGTGGTGGAAAACATCCACCGCCACATGGAGGAAGACGGCTTGTCGCCGATGCAGGCGGCGTTCAACGGCATGCGCGAGATCTCGTCCGCCGTCGTCGCCATGACGATAACATTGGCCGCCGTGTTCGCGCCGCTGGCCTTCACCGGCGGCCTGACAGGCGCACTATTTCGCGAATTCGCGGTGACGCTTGCCGGCTCGGTGGTGCTTTCGGGTGTCGTCGCCCTCACCATCACACCGATGATGTCGGCACGTATCCTGAGGTCCGGCTCGCACAGCCGCTTCCAGCGCATTGTCGACAATACGTTCGGGCGCGTCGAACACATCTATGAGCGGCTCGTCACCGGTTCGTTGAACTATCGCCCGGTGACGCTGATGATCGTCCTCGCGCTGGTCGCCACGACCGGTTTCATGTTCACCAAGACCGCGAGCGAACTGGCGCCGGAAGAGGACCAGGGTTTCCTGCTTTCGCTGGTGACCGCGCCGCGGTACGCGACGTCGGACTATACCGAAACCTACGTCAATCAGATACTCGGCCTGGTCAAGGATCTGCCTGAGACGCGGGCACAGTTCTCGGCGGTCGCCTTCGGTGGTGGCCAGACGAACAGCGCTTTCGTCGGCTTTGCGTTCAAGGACTGGGCTGACCGCACGCGCAACTCGAAGGAAATCCAGCAAGACATTACGGGCCGCCTGAGCAAGGTGGCGGGCGTCGAAGCTTTCGTCTTCGCGCCGCCGACGCTGCCCGGCTCCGGCGGCGGCCTGCCGATAACGATGGTCGTGCGCTCGACCGGCGACGCCTCGCAGGTGTACGAGGCGGCCGAAGACATCAAGAACAAGGCGCAGGCCTCCGGCCGCTTCATCGTCGTGCAGAATTCGATGACCTTCGACGCGCCGCAAGTGACGGTGACGATCGACCGCGACCGCGCCGCCGCGCTCAACCTGCCGATAGCCGACATCGGCCGGACGCTGACGCTCCTGGTCGGTGGCGCCGAAGTGGCGCAATTCGACCGCGAATCCAACAGCTACGACATCATCCCGCAGGTGCCGCAGAGCTTTCGCGACAACCCTGAAAAACTGGGCGAGTATTTCGTGCGCAGCGTATCGGGCGAGATGGTGCCGCTCTCGGCGGTGGTGAAGATCTCGACCAACGCGTCGCCGGCCGCCATCGAGCAGTTCAACCAGCTCAACTCGGCGACGATCTCTGCCTTGCCGCGGCCCGGCATCACCACCGGGGATGGGCTACAGGCGATCGAGGACATTGCCAAGCAAAGCCTGCCCGACACCTTCTTCATCGACTATACCGGTCAATCGCGGCAGGAGAAGGAACAGGGCTACACGATCATCATCGCCTTCGCGGCGGCGGTGCTCGTCATCTATCTGGTGCTGGCGGCGCAATTCGAAAGTTTCCGCGATCCGCTGATCATCATGATGGCGGTGCCGCTGTCGATCTTCGGCGCGATCGTGCCGCTTAATGTCGGGCTCGGCACGCTCAACATCTACACCCAGGTCGGCTTGATCACGCTGATCGGCCTGATCACCAAGCACGGCATCCTTCTGGTCGAGTTCGCCAACCAGCAGCGTGAAATGCACGGCATGCGGCGGCGCGATGCGATCATCGCGTCGGCCAGGGTGCGGCTGCGGCCGATCCTGATGACGACGGCGGCGATGGCGCTCGGCGTGGTGCCGCTGATCATCTCCAGCGGCGCGGGTGCCGCGGCACGCTATTCGATGGGCCTGGTGATCTTCACCGGCATCCTGGTCGGAACCATGTTCACGCTGTTCGTGGTGCCGATGTTCTACACCTTCATCGCCAGCAAGGACCTGCCGCATCACGCCGAAAAGCCGGATCCGAAGCTGATGCCGGTAATGCCGGATTAGGCTGCGCTAATTTCCGGCCTTTTTTGAGAGCGACGAGAGCAGCATCGCTCATTTAACGATGACGATGCTGGTGTTGGCTGGGCCGAAGACCTCGACGAGCTGGTAGAAATCGGCGGCGTTGTCCGGATGCAGACGCACGCAGCCATGCGAGGCTGGCTGGCCGAGGCGCTTGATGGCGCTTGTCGCATGTACGGCGTAGCCGCCGCTGAAGAACACCGAATGCGGCATCGGGGCGTTGTCGTATTTCTTCGAATACCAAATTTCATGCATGCGGGTCGGCTTGAACGAACCGGTCGGCGTGACGTGCGTCCTGTCGCCGGTCGAGACCTTCCAGGCGAATGTCGGCCGGCCGTCGACCAGGATTTCCATGGTCTGCTGTGACAGTGATACCCGCGCGACGATCTTGTTGGCGGCGGCGTGGGCTGCGCCGTTGCCGGCACTGACAAGCAAGGCAGTACCGGTGATGACGGCGGCGGCAATGTTGATGAGCTTGGCGGAAATGGCAGTGTACATGATGTCTCCCCTATTCTGCCGGTCGGGACCGGCTCAATTCGATGACCGGCTTATCGGGGCGTCATGTTTCAAGCCGATTTCGCTAGATGCTCGTTTGTGTTTCGATTCTGTTTCCCCTGGTTAACAGAAAAGGTCCATGCAAAGCAGCTTGCAGTTGCACGACGTCGTCATGACGGTGGCGTGTTTGCCTAGGCGGATCGGCCAAACCGCGGCACGAATACGCGATTGCCTTTCGTTTGATAGGAATTCACCTGACTCCGAAACCGAGCTGCAACAAAGCGCAGCCTCGGCGGCATGATCCGGATACAGCGAACAGGCAAAGTTGACCTAACGAAAACAGCGGTCAACGAACGATCGGAAGCCAACACTGTTTTCGCTACGGTCTGGATTGGTCTGGACAGTTTCCAGCCTGCGCGTCGACCGGCTCAAGCCCCTCTGGCGGGGGCGGCTTAGGGCCGTTGAGGATGCGCGGCGCCTCCGGCAACTTGCAGCCGAGAGGACCGAAGGCCCGCGCCGCAACGGGGGGCTCCGCTGGCGGCGCGGGCGCTTCGGGGGTTCCCCTGAAGTGCCCGTAAATTCCAATTTTGAGGAACGAACAGGATGAAAACGAAATTCGCCGCTTCGGTGCTTTCCGCGCTGCTTTACGTCCAGGGGCTGCTCGGCATTGCCGGCCTCGCCACCGTGCTGCTGAAGGAACGTGCCCATGCCGGCGAGGTCAGCACGAACAGTGACATGCCGTCCGGCCCGTCGCTTCTCGTGGTGCGCTGAAGAGCATCGGACCCCAAGGTGGAAACCGGTTTTGGGAAAATCCGATGCTCAAGACAAAAGGGTGGCCGTCCTGCCTTCAATCGGCGAATTGCGTCGGCGGATCGAACCGGTAGCCCGCACCCCGTATGGTGGTGATGGTTTCGGTATCGAGCTTGCGGCGCAGCCGCACGATGCGCGAATCGATCGACCGATCGAAGGCTTCGGCATTTTCGGCGGGCGCGGCGGCGATGATGTCGTCCCGCGTCAGCACCTTGCGCGGGCTGGCCAGGAACAGCCTGAGCAGCGCCACCTGCCCGGGGGACAGCTGTTCTTCCGTGCCCGAGCGGTGCATGACGATGGCCGATCGGAGATCGACGGTCGCGTTCTCCAGCACGATCAGTTCCCCGGCGCTCCTGCCGCGCCGAGCCAGAAGGCCGCCGACGCGAGCGGCAAGCTCCCTGACATTGAGCGGGCTTTCGACGACGTCGGCGGCGCCGAGTTCGAGCGCCAGAACCTTGTCGACCAGATCGGCCGGGCGGCAGATCAGGATGAAATCCGGTCCACCTTCGCCGCCATGTCGCCTGAGCAGGTCGCGCCCCTCCGCCTGGCTGACGCTGTCGCCGACAACCACGACATCGATACCCTTTTCCGAAAGCAGCGATTCGGCCTCCCACGGCTGTCGCGCCGCGCGGACGTCATGACCGCGCCGCTCGAGATGATCGGCGAGATCGGTCGCAATTACTTCAGCGACGGAAACAAGCGCGATAACGGATCGTGCAGCCATGTTTTTCTACCCCGCATACGGCAACCCAAGAAGAGTGCTGGACATCATGTTTATACCCAATCTACTTTCCACTGAAAGCGGGAGCGAAAGCATCGTGCGGGCACGAATTGTCATCGTCGAGGACGAGCCCGATCTGAGGGATGCGGTCGCCGAGTATCTCGGCGCCAGCGGCTATGATGTGGCCACGGCCGAAAGTGCGGCGGCGGCGCGCGACCTTTTGGAAACCCAGTCCTTCCATCTGGCCATTCTCGACATCGCCATGCCGGGCGAGGACGGCCTGTCGCTCGGCCGCTGGATGCGGTCGAAAATGCCGATCGGCATCATCTATGCGACGGCCGCCGGTACCGCGCTCGACCGCATCGTCGGACTGGAGCTCGGCGCTGACGATTACATCGTCAAGCCTTACGAATTGCGCGAAGTGCTGGCCAGGGTGCGCAGCGTGCTGCGTCGCGTTCCTGAGCCGACCGAGCCACAAAAGGCCAAGGCTGAGACATCCGGCGGCCGCCGGTCCGTGAGCTTCGGACCCTTTCACGCCGATCTCGACGGCAGGCTCGTCACCGGCGCCAACGGTGCGGTCATCGACATGGCCAAGAGCGAGTTCGACGTCCTGGAGGTGTTCCTGACGCGCGCCAACCGGCTGTTGACGCGGGCAGCGATCTCCGAGGCGATCGGTTTCGTCGAGGATCCGGAATCGTCCCGCGCGGTCGACATCCGCATCATGCGGCTGAGAAAGAAGATCGAAGCGGACCCGGCCAACCCGAAATTCCTGCGCACGGTGCGCGGCGAAGGCTATATCTTCTCGCTGCCGGCCGGTGAAAATAACTGAGGCCTGGCGGCTTGAGCAAGCCAAGGCCAGGAAATGACCATGACGGCTGAAACAGCACGCGCGGACACGCAGGGCGCCAGGCAGGGCGCGGCGATGGTGGCCGTGCATGTGGTTCGCCGGCTGCGCGAAGCCGGCGATTGGCAGCGCGAGATGGAAGGTATCCTCCAGACGCTTTGCGAAGCCATGGATTGTCACCGCGGCATCCTGTTTCGCCTGCGCGAACTGCCCGGCCAGGGTTTCGCCCAGTCGGTCGCCGCTTATTGGATCGCCCCCCGGTTTGGCGGCGAACTGGCATCGCCTACCGTCATCGTGCAGTCGGTCGTCGATTCGGACCCATTGCTGGAACGGCTGGCGGAGGACGAGCGCCAAGGCAAGATATTCGCCGGGCACACACGCGATCTCGAAGGCTTTCTGCGGACCGATTTCGAAAAGCAGAACATCAAGTCGTTCCTGTCGGTGTCGGTCTTTTCGCACGGCAATTTGTGGGGCACGCTGGCGGTCAACGACTGCGTCAACGAACGCGAATGGACCGACCAGGAAGAGGCGGCGCTGCACATGGTGGCACTCGCCATCGGCGATGCCATCGAACGATCGCCCTCCGACGCGCATGCCAGCGACGTCATTCGCCGCACCATGCTGCAGGCCTCGCTCGACGCCATCATCGTCATCGACGAGACCGGCTCGATCATCGAATTCAATCCGGCCGCCGAGAAGATGTTCGGCTATCGGCGCAGCGATATCCTCGGCAAGGACCTGCTCGACACGGTCGTGCCGGAATATTACCGCAAGGGCTATGCGTCCGGCGCCGAATATATGTCGGGCCGCGGCGCGCCGATGGTCGGCCAGCGGCTCGAAACGGTCACCCAGAACGCCGCCGGCGAGGTTTTTCCGATCGAGCTGACGGCAACCGAGATGCGGGTCGCCGATCGCCAGCTGATCTTCGGCTCTATCCGCGACCTGCGCGACAGATTGCGCGCCGAGGAGGAAATCAACCGCCAGCGCGAAAAACTGCACCAGAACGAGAAGATGGCGGCGATGGGCTCGCTGCTTGCCGGCGTTTCGCACGAGCTCAACAACCCGCTGGCCGTGGTCGTCGCCCAGTCGACGCTGCTGCATGAATTTGCCGCCGATCCGCAGACCAAGGTGCGCGCCGAAAAGGTGCGCGCCGCTGCCGAGCGCTGCGGCCGTATCGTCAAGAGCTTCCTGTCGATGGTCCGCCTGCACCCGGCCGCACAGGCCGAAACCGACCTCAACCAGGTGATCCGCGCCGCACTCGAAGTGACCGCCTATGGCGCACGGTCGAGCGGCATCATCATCGACACCGATTTCGCCAGCGGCCCGCTGCTGGCCATGGCAGATGCCGACCACGTGACGCAGGTGGCCGCCAACTTCCTCATCAACAGCCAGCACGCCTTGGCCGGCGTTGCCGGCGACCGCCGGATCAAGGTCCGGACGTTTCGCAGCGACCGCGGCAATCCCGGATTCTCGGTCGAGGACAACGGACCAGGCGTGCCGGAAGCGATACGCTCACGCATATTCGAATCCTATTTCACCACCAAGCCGGTCGGTGTCGGTACCGGCATCGGCCTGTCGATCTCGAAATCGATCATCGAGCGGCACAATGGCAATATCTGGTTCGAGGAGGTTTCGCCGAGAGGTGTGCGTTTTGTCGTGCAGCTGCCGGCGATCGCTGCTGGCGCGGCCGCCGCTAGCGACAGTCCGTCGCGGTCGAGCGGCTTGCGTCACGCGCTGATCATAGACGATGAGCCGGATGTCGCGGCGTCGCTGTCCGACATTCTGGAGTTGATGGGCATCAAGTCGCGGATCGTGCCGGCCTGGGTCTCGGCCGCCGCGACGCTGAGCGGCCATGTCCCGCCGGACATCGTGTTTTCCGATTTGCGCATGCCCGGCACCAGCGGCATAGCCGCCTATCGCGAGCTACTCGCCGAAATGCCGGGTCTGGCGCGGCGCTTCGTGCTTGTCACCGGCGATCTGATCGGCGCGAAAGGCGAGATCGAGGCGCTGCCGGCGCCGCAGCGGCCGCCAATCCTCGAAAAACCGTTCAGCACGCTGGATGTGCGCGGCGTGCTCTCGGCCATTGCCGAGCAGGCCGGTCTGGGCGGCTAACTCCGCGATCTCTCGCGGAAGAAAAAGGCTCCCGGCCGACATTGCGGCGGGAGCCTGACTGGAGTGCTGGAGGGCGCTCGCAAAAAAATCAAAAAACGTTCGGCGTATCAGTCAGCGGGGCGGCGTTGGCGATCATGCGGACCGGCCGTGCCTTGCCCGACTGGGCGGCGATGACGCGCAGGCATTCCAGGCTCTCGGCGCCCCAGGCCTGCCCCTTGCAGGCAAAATCGATCTCCGGCGCCGGCAGGCGCGCCGTCTTGGTGGTGGTCGTCGCGCCATCGATGAGGTTGGCCGGCGGGTTCAGTGAGGCGAAGGCCGGACCGACGGTCGGTGTCAACGCCATGCCGGCAAATGCGGCAGCCGCCAGCAGCATGAACATCGCCATTGGATGATCACTGGCGCGCTGGCGCAGCGCCAGCTTCGGGCGCCGGTCGTTACGCTGGGGACCCTGCTGGCGAAGGTCGGTATCGGTGATCTGGATTTTCGTACGCATCGTCGTTTCCTTCGGTCTTCTTCTTTTCTCTGTTGAAACGAACCTAATCGCACCTTGTAACCGGCCAACGATGATGAATTAACGATTGTGTAACCGGCATGAAACCAAGCCCGCGGCCATTCCTGGGCAAACCGATCCGGCGTAGCCGGCAGCACCGGTGGCATTCTCTGCTCGTTTTCCGCTACCCACGGCACCAGATCCACGTCGCCTTTCCAGGCCCACGGAGCGTCGGGCGCTCAACAAGTGTAAGGGGATTAACGTCTGGAATTCCCGGGATTTTCCCGGCTTCGATCGTTCGGACTGGGCTCTCGAATCCCGTTCGATTTCCCGTCAAGACTTAGCCCCATTTTTCCAAGCCATTGCATTTCAATGGAAAATATGCTTTTATTGAATGACCATTCAATAAATAAAGAGCCTTTATGAACCCGCATCTGCGTGACGTGGCAATCCCCAACGATTGGGATCGGCGGGGGCTGCCGGGCTGGAGCTATCATTCCGACGCCTTGCTCGAACTCGAGAAAGAGCACGTCTTCCGCAACCATTGGCAGATCGCCGGCCATGTCTGCGACGTGCCGAACGCCGGCGACTATCTGACGATGGATGTGGTCGGCGAGCGGGCGCTGATCGTGCGCGGCAAGGATGGCGTTGTGCGCGCCTTCAACAATATGTGCCGCCACCGCGGCAGTCGCGTCGTTGCCGACAGCCAGGGCACTTGCAAGAATGCGCTGGTCTGCCCCTTTCATGGCTGGGTCTACAATCTCGACGGCACGCTGCGCGGTGCTGCCCGCCCCCGTTCATTCCCCGACCTCGACAAGACCGATTTCGGCCTGATGCCGCTCGAGCTCGAAATCTGGATGGGCTTCATCTTCATCCGTTTCCGCAAGGGTGGGCCGCAGCCATCGGTGGCCGAGCTGTTGAAGCCGATCGAAGCCGAGATTGCCCATTACGGCGTCGCCGAGATGGTGCCGTCCTGGGGCATCTGGACCCAAAGGACGCCGGTCAACTGGAAGTCGGTGCGCGATGTCGACAATGAAGGCTACCACGTCGCCATGGCGCATCCGGCGCTGCAGGACCTTTACGGTGCGACCTATTTCGACGAGCCGTTCGTCAACGGCGTGTCGCGCTCGTTCGCCACCTACAATCCGCATGCCGGACGGCGCTGGAGCGTCGCGCAGTACATCAAGCTCGCACCCGAGGCGAAGCACCTGCCGGAACACCTGCGCAAGGCCTGGATCTACTACGGCATCTTCCCGAACAACGTGCTGTCGATCATGCCGGAATCGGTGCAGTTCTATCAGGAATTTCCGCTGTCGACGGGTGAGACGCTGCTGCGCGGCGCCATCTACCGCTATCGCGACGAGACCAGGGAACAGGCGGCAGCCCGCTACCTATCCTACCGCATCGACCGCGACACGCTGGCCGAGGACGTGCAGCTTTCGATATGGTCCAACGAATCCATGCTGTCCGAAGCCTTCGGAGGTTTTTACCTCTCCGATCTCGAATATGGCGTGCGCACCCACCACGACCATTTGCGTAAGCAAGTTCCCGTGCTCGGATTGGAGACCGCGCCCGAGGAGAAGGATATGTGGGCACTCAACGAGGCGCTCAGATCACGCTCCTGACGCCCCGGTCCTCAGGCCCAAATGGCGACCGGAATACCGAAACGATCGGCGAGCGGCGGATCCGGAAACGGCATTGCCTCGCCTCTGACGATGCGTCCGGCAACCAGCATCATCGCCGCGGCGTCGAGGAAATCGTCGGCGGCCGCGCCGCGCGGCGGCGTCTGGTCGAGAAAATCTTGGCTATAACCATGCTGGGCAAGCAGCGCCTTGCGTTCGGCCATGCCGGCCGGATTGATGTTGCCCCTGATCTTCTTCGGCAGGCGCATAGCGCGGTCGCCGTTCAGTTTGCAGAAAGCAACTTCCGGATGCGATTCGAAGACGCGGCTGCGCAGTTCGGGCCGCGCGATCAGCAGCGAATCGATCTCGCGGATCTTGGCGAAGATGCCGAAGGCCTGGATCGAGACACCGCGCGGCGGATCTGATGTCGTCCTGGCCACCTCGCTTGCCTTGCGATGTGCGGCGTACCAGGCATCGACCGTGGTGAAGGCTTCGATCTCCGCGTAGAGCGCGGCGCGGGAGGGGATGGCAAAGACACTGGACTGCCGCGCCCCGAGCAGCGGCCGCACCAGCGCCTCCGGGCCGCGACCGCCTCTTTGCGAGAAATCGGGCAGGCCGATTGGCATATCGACCGCTACCAACGAGTCGGCGGGCAGTCGGTCGAGCAACGCCGCGAAGCTCGGGAAAACGGCTGTCGACGGTGCCGCACCGGGATCGTGGCGGACGGCTATCCAGCCGGCCTTGCAACCGTCGACGCCGACAAGCACAACACCCCAAGGCATAACATCGTCGGGCGCAACATCCTTGGGCGCATCATCCTGGGGCACGGCGTCTTCGGCCTGCGTCACGCCCGGCGGTCCCGTTCCGGATGCAGCAGATGGCGAAGCTGCACCATCGCCATCGGGTGCGACAGGCTCTGGGCATCGGTCTCGAGCTGCAACTCGTCGCCGCCGCGCTTGGCGGTCCGCGCCAGGATCTCGTAGACCGCCGCCGTGGTCGATTGCAGCGCCTTGGCGGCCGGCTGGCCGGACAGGGTCCGCGCCAGGTAGACGGCCGCCGTCAGGTCGCCGAGCCCATTCGGCGGCTTGTCGATGAGCCGGTGTTCGGCAAGCAGTGCCTCCCTGCCGGCGAGCAGTAAATTGCCGGTGCCGCCGGCCATCATCGCCGGCGCCGATGTGACCAGCATGGCCGGTGGGCCGGCCTGCAGGGCTGCAGCCATTGCCGATTTCAAGTCGGGCAGCGGCGCTCCGGCCATCCATTCCAGCTCGTAGCGGTTGGGCGTGGCGATATCGGCGATCGGCATCAGCCGGTCGCGCATGGCGATTGCGGTCGGCTCAGGTACGTAGAGCCCGCCCGAATCGCCCATCACCGGATCGCAGACATAGAGGGCGTCCGGCGTCTTCGCCTTGACCGCGCCGACCAGCGAAGCGACGGCTTCGGCCTGGCCAGCCTCGCCGAGATAGCCGGACAGCACGGCGCCGACCTCGCCCAGCCACGGCGCGCGCTCGAGGTCGGCCATCAGCGCCCTGAACTGGTCCAGCGGCGGCACAATGCGGGTGGCCCGGCCATGGCCCGGATGCCAGGGCAGGATGACGGTCGGTACCGCCCAAACCGGAAAGCCGAGCGTCTCCAGCGCAAAGACAGCGGCACGGTTGCCGACCGAGCCACGGGCGACATGACTGGAGACGACGATGACCGCGCGCGGCGCGTCGGTTTTTTCGGCACTCATTGATTTTTCCTAACTGCCCCTGGTGACGAAAAGCACGAGCCAGATCAACAGGCCGATGGCAATAAGCAAGCCCGCTGCCCGACCGATGCGGGTGCCCCAATATTCGATCGGGTCCGACCGGTCGGCATCGGCCGCAGTGACGTGGTCGCGCGCGCCTTTAGTCGTTCGTGCAAGGAACGAGGTGCCCCCCGGGTCGGTCTCGCGCGCCACCCGTTCGATGATGCGGCGCGATTCCGCGTCGCTGTCGTGGCGTTTCGCCATGGTGATGTCCCGTTTTATGCCGAGCTTAACCCGTTCGCCTCGTCTGTCACAGGGCCCGACGGCGAATGGCAGAAACCAGTAACACTTCTCGGCCGAAGTCATTTTCTTACGCAAGGATTGTGCTAATGCTTCGCCTGCCAATGCTATCGAGGGGACTTATCATGCTTGCCCAGCGCCTTTCTTCGCCGCCAATCTTCCGTAATTTAGCTGCGTTCCTGGTTATGGCCGTCATGCTGCCGCTGCTTGCCGGCTGCGGCTACAACACCATTCCAACAGCTGAGGAAAACGCCAAGGCCGCATGGAGCGAGGTGTTGAATCAATACCAGCGCCGCGCCGATCTCATCCCCAATCTGGTCAACACGGTCAAGGGCTACGCGGCGCACGAGAAGGACACGCTCGATGCCGTGGTCGAAGCGCGCGCCAAGGCGACGCAGGTGACCGTGACGCCGGAAACGCTGAACAATCCGGAAGCCTTCAAGAAATTCCAGGACAGCCAGGCCGGCCTGACCAGCGCGCTGTCGCGCCTGCTGGCGGTGGTGGAGAACTATCCCGATCTCAAGGCCAACCAGAACTTTCTGGCGCTGCAAGCACAACTCGAAGGCACCGAGAACCGGATCACGGTCGCCCGCCGCGACTATATCCAGGCAGTGAGAGAGTACAATCTGACGCTGAGGACCTTCCCGTCGGTGATCTGGGCGACCTTGTGGTTCCGCGGCAACCAGCCGTTTGCGAATTTCACCATCGAGGAGGATAAGATGCAGCCGCCGAAGGTCGATTTCGGCACCAACACCACGCAAGGCGGGTGAAGAACAGCCGGTGAGCGTGGTCCCTATTGGCCTTGCACTCCGTAGCGCCCCCCTCTGCCCTACCGGGCATCTCCCCCTCCAGGGGGGAGATTGGCAGCTTTGGCTTCACCGCCCATCCTGCATCGTTGGAGATTGGCGAAAACAGCCCTGACAGCCGATCTCCCCCCTTGAGGGGGAGATGTCCGGCAGGACAGAGGGGGGCGCGACAGAACGCCAGCCTGGCCTTCCTGCTCGTCTTCCAAAGCCTTCTCCTCCTCCCGCTCACCGCCCTTGCCGCCGCACTGCCGGCGCTGACCGGACGGGTCGTTGACAATGCCGGCATCATCGATGCCGCGACCGAGGCGGCGCTGACGCAGAAGCTTGCCGAGTTCGAGACCAAAGGGTCCGACCAGATCGTCGTCGCGACCATCCCCAGCCTCGACGGCGAGGAGATCGAGCCTTACGCCAACCGGCTGTTCCGCGCCTGGAAACTGGGCCAGGCGAAGGAGAACAACGGCGTCCTGCTTCTGGTGGCGCCGAACGACCGCAAGATGCGCATCGAAGTCGGCTATGGGCTGGAAGGCACGCTGACCGACCTGCACACCAAGCTGATCATCGAAAACGACATGGTGCCGGCCTTCCGTGCCGGCGATTTCTCAGGCGGCATCAGCAAGGCTGTCGACGACATGATCATGGTGCTGGAAGGCAATCCCGAAGAACTGGAGGCGCGCGGCAAGCGCAATCCGGCGAATGACAATCCTGTCGATCCCATCTTCATGCTGTTCATCGTCCTGTGGGCGACGATGTTCTTCGGCGGCTTGGCAATGGCGTTCCTGCCGCCGATCTTCGGCACGAAGCTGTCGCCGGGCGTGTACAAGTGGCTGGGCATGACGTTCCGCTACGGCCGTGGGCCAGCTTCGTCATCTTCCGGCGGCGGTAGCTGGACGTCCGGGACCTCGTCAGGCAGTGGCTGGTCGTCTGGAAGTTCCGGCAGCGGTTGGTCGTCCGGAAGTTCGGGCGGCGGGTTTCAGGCGGCGGCGGCTCGTCCGGCGGCGGCGGTTCTTCAGGAAGCTGGTGAGACATCAATCATGGCAACACGACCGATCAGCCCCGAGGATCATGAGCGCATCGCCGATGCGATCCGCGCTGCCGAATCAAAGACCGACGGCGAGATCTACTGCGTCGTGGCGCATGCCAGCGACAGCTATTTCTTCCCGGCCGCTTTCATGGCGATGCTCAGCATGCTCGTCGTCAGCCTCGCCGTCGGTTACGGGCTGGAAGCCTGGTGGCTGTCGATCCGCTTGCCGCATTTCGTCATCGCCGAGCTTCTGGCGCTTGCCAGTGTGCTCATCCTGTTGTGGGCATTGCCGGCATTGCGCATCCATTTGGTGCCGAGGCGGCTGCGCTACCAGGCCGCCCACGCCAATGCGATGAAGCAGTTCCTCGCCCGCAACGTCCACCGCACCACGGCGCGCACTGGCGTGCTGGTGTTCGTCTCGATTGCCGAGCGCTACGCCGAGGTGGTCGCCGACAGCGGCATCGATTCTCGTGTCGGCCAGCATGTCTGGGACGGTGTCGTCCGCGACCTTACGGCGCATGCCGGCGACGATCGGCTTGCCGAGGGGTTCGTCAAGGCGATCCAAGCAGTCGGTGGGGTACTGGCCGAGCATTTTCCGGTCTCGACCGGCGACAGCAACGAACTGGACGACCATCTGGTCGAGATTTGATCTCGCCAAAAGCGGTTTCGCAGCGTCTCAAGGACGCACCGTCCGGCTGTGTGAAAGCATCGCGGCGGTTGACCGGACTCTTGCAATCGGGCGCGGCGGGTTTATGGTTAACCAATCATGAATACGCTGAGCATCGACATCAGGAAAGCCGAACCGGGCGATGCAGCCGCCATCGCCGACGTGCATCTCGAGGCCTGGCGCGGCGCCTATTCGGGCATCATCCCGCACCGCACGCTGACATCGATGATCAACCGCCGCGGCGCCGACTGGTGGGCGAATGCCATTCGCCGCGCTGCCACCGTCCTGGTCGTCGAAATCGGCGGCAAAATTGCCGGCTATGCGACGATCGGCAAGAACCGCGCCCGCGAACTCAGGCAGCAGGGCGAGATCTACGAACTTTACCTGCGGCCGGAATATCAAGGCATCGGGCTCGGCAGCCGGCTGTTCTCGGCCGCGCGGGCACGGCTGGCCGACCATGGCCTGAAAGGCATGGTGGTCTGGGCGCTGGAAGACAATCAGAACGCACTTGCCTTCTATGCCGGCGCCGGTGGCCGCGATGTTGCCGAAGGCGTCGAGATCTTCGAGCAGAAGGCGCTGAAGAAGGTCGCTTTCGTCTGGGAATGACGGCCAGCGCATGATCCGGCCGGTTTTCGGTTCGGACGATCTCCCCGTACCATTCGCCGCATTGCACCATTCGCCGTCGCCCGCTATCGATCTGCAATCGAGAGAGGGATAAAGCGATGCGTATCGAAGCGATTGCCAGCGGAAAGAACCCGCCCGAGGACGTCAACGTCATAATCGAGGTGCCGATCGGCGGCGAGCCGATCAAGTACGAGATGGACAAGGAGGCCGGCACGCTGTTCGTCGACCGCTTCCTGCACACTTCGATGCGCTATCCCGGCAATTACGGTTTCGTACCGCATACGCTATCGGGCGACGGCGACCCGATCGACGTATTGGTCTGCAACACGCGCGCGCTGGTGCCAGGCTGCGTCATCAATGTCCGGCCGATCGGCGTGCTGGTGATGGAGGACAATGCCGGCCAGGACGAGAAGGTGATCGCGGTGCCTTCGCCCAAGCTGACCTTGCGCTACGAGGACGTCCACGAATACACGCAATTGCCCGACATCACCCGCCAGCAAGTGCAGCACTTTTTCGAGCACTACAAGGATCTCGAACCCGGCAAATGGGTCAAGATCGAAGGCTGGTACGATGCGGCCTATGCCAAGAAGATGATCGTCGAGGCAATCGAGCGGGCCAGGCGCAAGTAATTATCGGGCGCAAATAATCAGTTGTCGACGCGGCCGAAAGCGGGCGCGTCGCCCAGCACCTCACGCTTGTCCTTGCCGCAGGCGAAGGTGCGTGCCTTCTCGTCGGCAAGCTTGCGCGCCTGATCGTTGGCGGCGGGATTGCCGGTGGCGAGCACAAGGCCGATCGTGCAGCCTTCGTGGGCGTCAGGCTGGGCAACCTTGGCCACAATCAGCACTTCCGTCGACTTGTTCTCGCCCTCGCTATCGCTGATCGAGCGACGATGGATGACGGCGAAAGGAATGGCAGTTTTGCCGTTGGTTTCGATACGCCACTCGACCTTGGGTCCAGCCGAATTGAGACCGGAAAAGCTTTCCCAGACCGTGGTCATGTCGCCAGGTGGAAAGCCGTAGAACAGCGATTCCCGCGCGTCGTCGTAGGAAACCATCACCGGGTAGCCGCGGTAGCCCGAACAGGCGAGATCGGCCCAGTCGCCGTCGCCTTCTTCCGCTTGGGCATAGGTGACGCAGTCCTTCTCCCAATCGAGATCGGTATAGACGCTGGATATGTCGCCGGCCCGGGCCGCCTGGCAGAAACCGGCGAGGGCAAGCGGGATCAAGAGAGCGCGCATGGCGGAACAACTCAGTTCGGGGGGCGCAGCGTACCGTCAAATTTAGCGGCAGCCTAGAGGAAGTCAGGCTGCGCACAGTGGTCTTGTAAAACGGACCACTATTTCTTCAAGCTTGCCTCTATCAGAAGATCGGCGTTGCGGGCCACCGACTTCGCCGGCCCGCCGGCACCGAACAGCTGGCCGCTAATATAGGCGCCCTCGATCAGGAGCAGCAGCCCGTCGCCCAGCGTGTCGGCGTCGCCGGCGCCCATCTCTGCCGCCATGGCATGCAGGCGGCGGCGCAGTTCCTGCTTGTTGGCCTCGCTCACGACGCGGGCCGGATGGCCATGTTCGGGATATTCGACCGCGGCATTGGTCATGCCGCAGCCGCGATAGTCGGGCCTTTGCGTACGCTTGCCGACACGCGTCAGGAAGGCGACGATCTGCGCGCGCGGATCGCCGGGATGGGCATCCACCGCCTCGTCGAAACGCTCCCAGAATTCGAGGTCATAGTGCCGGAGGTAGGATGCGGCCAGCTCGTCCTTGGACGGAAAGCTGCGGTAGAGGCTGGGCTTGGTGACGCCGGCACGCCGCACGATCTCGTCGACGCCGATCGCCCTGATGCCTTGCCGGTAGAACAGATCGCGCGCCACCTGGAGAATCCGTTCGGCGGCGCGAGGCGGCGGTGCGTCATTCGCCTTGATCGTTGGTTCAATGCTTTTCATGCCTGGTCTGCCGATTAGCTGGTTGACAATGTTACCGGTCGGTACGTATGTTTCGCGCTCCTGCAACGTACCGGTCAGTAACATGATAGCTCAATCCCGCCCGTTTGGCCAGCGCTACGCTTTCGTCGTGGTCGCCGTCATCTTCCTCTGCCTGCTGATCGCAGCGGGCCTGCGTTCGGCGCCGGCAGTCATGATGCTGCCGCTGGAGAACAGTTTCGGCTGGCGGCGCGACGTGGTGTCGCTGGCGGCGGCCACCGGCATCTTCCTCTATGGCCTGACCGGGCCGTTTGCCGCGGCGCTGATGGAGCGGATCGGGCTGCGCCGCACCTTGCTTGCCGCGCTGCTGTTGATGTCGGGATCGACCGCGCTCAGCCTGTTGATGACCAAACCGTGGCATCTGCTCCTCACCTGGGGCGTGTTTTCCGGCGTCAGCTCGGGCGCCGTCGCCACCGTGCTCGGCGCGACCATCGTCAACCGCTGGTTCAAGACCAATCGCGGCTTGGTGATGGGGCTGATGTCGGCGTCCAGTGCCACCGGGCTGCTGGTCTTCCTGCCGCTGCTCGCCTCGCTCGCCCAGTCGGGCGGCTGGAAGCCGGTCGCCATCGCCATTGCCGTGGCCACCGCCTGCCTGGTGCCGCTGGTCTATATGCTGGTGCCGGAGCGCCCGGCGTCGATCGGCATGGTCCGCTATGGCGCCGATGCCGACGACGTGCCGCCGGTGCCGCCAGCCTCGCAAGGCAATTTCCTTTCGCACACATTGAGCACGCTGCGCCGCGCCGCCGGCACGCGCGTCTTCTGGTATCTGTTCGCCACCTTCTTCGTTTGCGGCTTCACCACCAACGGGTTGGTCGGCACGCATCTGATCGCCTTTTGCGGCGATATGGGCATTGGCGAAGTGCAGGCCGCAGGCCTGCTCTCGATGATGGGCATTTTCGACCTGATCGGCACGACGCTGTCGGGCTGGCTTACCGACCGTTTCGACCCGCGCAAGCTGCTCGGCGTCTATTATGGCATTCGCGGCCTGTCGCTGATCTATCTGCCCTATTCCGGCTTCTCGGCGACCAGCCTGATCATCTTCGCGGTGTTTTACGGACTGGACTGGATTGCCACCGTGCCGCCGACGCTCAGGCTTTCCAACGAGGCGTTCGGCGACCGCAGCGGGCCGATCGTCTTCGGCTGGATCGTCGCCGGCCATCAGGTTGGCGCCGCGACAGCGGCCTTCTTCGGCGGCACCATGCGCGAGCTGCAAGGCAATTACGAGCTTGCCTTCCTGATCGCCGGTATGACGGCAATAGCCGCCGCCTGCATCTCGCTGCTGATCAACACCAGCCGCCCGGCGTTTGATCCGGAACCGCAGGCGGCGTAGGGCGCAATCGGCCGTGCTAATCTCCCCCCTTGAGGGGGAGATGGCCGCGAAGCGGCCAGAGGGGGTCGGTCGAACCGGGCTCGGCCTCTTATCGCCGATGCAGGAGGCCGGCGCTCCGCGCAAGACGACCCCCTTCTGTCGCCTTTGGCGACATCCCCCCTCAAGGAGGGAGATTCGCCAGCCTGTTCACTGTTATCAAACCTTCATCGTTTCGAAATGTGCCTGAAACATTGAAGCTGGAGCTTGGCGGCGACGTTCAATGCCATCCAGGAGACAGCCATGAACAAGATTTCGATGACGCGGCGCGCTTTCGTCACGTCGGCCAGCGCCGTTGGCCTGGTCGGCGCCTCGGGCCTCGCCCTCCCCTATTACTCGCGCGCCAATCAGCGCCCGGCTTTCACCCATGGCATCCAGTCCGGCGACGTCGACGCCACCAGCGGCATGGTCTGGACACGCACCGACCGGCCGTCGCGCGTCATGTTCGAGGTGTCGCCGACCGAAAGCTTCACCAATGCCGTCCGCCTCGCGCCGCTCGATACCTCGCCGGCCAGCGATTATACGGTGAAGCGGCTGCTTACCGATCTCGCCTCCGACCAGGACATCTTCTACCGCATGGTCGCGGCCGATCTTGCCGACATCAACGCCGTTTCCGAGCCGGTCGTCGGCCGCTTCCGCACGGCACCTGCCTCGAAGCGCGACATTCGCTTTGCCTGGTCGGGCGACACCGCCGGCCAAGGTTGGGGCATCGACGAGACCGGCATGAAGACCTACGCCACCATTGCCAAGCACACGCCCGACTTCTTCCTGCATTCGGGCGATACGATCTATGCCGATGGTGCGATGAAGGACGAGGTCGACCTGCCCAACGGCGGCAAGTGGAAAAACAAAGTGCTGATCGACGAGAAGCGCAAGGTTGCCGAGACGCTGGACGAATACCGGGCGCAGTGGAAATACAACATGATGGACAGGCATGTGCTGGCGCTCAGCGCCATCTGTCCGACCTTCTATCAGTGGGATGACCACGAGGTGCTGAACAACTGGTCGGACTCGAAGGACCTGAGCGCCGACGATCGCTACACTGAAAAATCCATCCATGTGCTGGCGGCACGTGCGGCGCGCGCCTTCCACGAAATGACGACGATCCGTTACGAGCCGTCGGAGCCCGGCCGCGTCTACCGCAAGATCGCCTATGGTCCGCTGCTCGACGTGTTCTTCCTCGACATGCGTTCCTACCGCGGCCCCAACGGTCCGGATATGCAGGAGACGATGACGCCGCAATCGCGCATCCTCGGTGAACAGCAGATCAAGTGGCTGAAGCGTGAACTGGCGAATTCCAACGCAACCTGGAAAATCATCGCCGCCGACATGCCGCTCGGCCTCGTCGTCTGGAACGACGGCACCAAGAAGGTAGGGGCCGAGGCGGTCAGCAATGGCGACAATGGCCCGGCCAAAGGGCGTGAGCTGGAAATTGCCGACCTTCTTCGCTATATAAAGAATGCGGGTATCAGCAACACTGTCTGGCTCACCGCAGACGTGCATTACACAGCCGCGCATTACTACAATCCGGACAAGGCGCAGTTCCAGGACTTCGATCCGTTTTGGGAATTCGTTTCGGGTCCGATCCATTCCGGGACGTTCGGGCCTAATGGTTTCGATATGACATTCGGCCCGGAGCTGAAGTTCATAAAGGCACCAACTGCCGAACAGGGTCAAAACCTGGCGCCTTCGGCCGGCCTGCAGTTCTTCGGGCTCGTCGAGATCGATGGCGCCACCGAACAGTTGACGGTGCGGCTGATGGATCGCGACGACAGCGAACTCTACAAGGTCACGCTCGATCCGGTGCGGTCGGCGTGAGCGACGGCGCCACTACCCTCGGGCCAGCCCGAGGGTAGGAACGTATATCAATCGGGATAGCAGACGACGGGAATGTTGGGCCAGACGGCGCTGTCGCATCCGGCATTTTGCTGCCGCTGCTTGAAGGCGGCGCTGACCGGCCCGGTCACCACCGGATCGACGCCATCGGGAGCATCGGCAAAAAGCTGCTCCGCCGACGGCTTGTCGGACGGCAAAGCAGACCGCGTCTCCTTGAACGACGCCGCCGATTGCGCCGCGCCGGCCGCGAGGAGGACGGCGAGCGCGGTACATGCCAAAATCGGCCGGAGTTTGATGCCTATCTCGATCATGAAATTCGAACTGTCCGGACCATGAAAGGTTCCGCCTTGGTTAATAATTCCACTTCACACCAAGACATTTAAGATTTGGTGACTTTATTTGGTGGCTCGCCTCCTCTTTCGCAATTGCGAAAAACCCTGTATGAGCCGCCCAACCGAAAGAGGCAGCGCCTTTTGGCCTGCTGCCTGCAACGCTCCCGAGACCAAAACATGAAAATCCGCAATATCGCGATCATCGCGCACGTCGACCATGGAAAAACCACCCTCGTCGACCAGCTTCTGAAACAGTCCGGCTCGTTCCGCGACAACCAGCGCGTCGCCGAGCGCGCCATGGATTCGAACGACCTCGAAAAGGAACGCGGCATCACCATCCTGGCCAAGGCGACCTCGGTCGACTGGAAGGACACCCGCATCAACATCGTCGACACGCCCGGCCACGCCGACTTCGGCGGCGAGGTCGAGCGCATTCTGTCGATGGTGGATTCGGCCATCGTGCTGGTCGACGCCGCCGAGGGGCCGATGCCGCAGACCAAATTCGTGGTCGGCAAGGCACTCAAGGTTGGACTGAAGCCGATCGTCGTCATCAACAAGATCGACCGGCCAGATGCCCGCCACGTCGAAGTGGTCAACGAGGTGTTCGATCTTTTTGCAGCACTTGACGCTACCGACGAGCAGCTCGACTTCCCTATCCTTTACGGTTCAGGCCGCGACGGCTGGGTCTCGGAAAACCCCGAAGGTCCGAAGGACCAGGCTCTGGCGCCGCTGTTCGACCTCGTCATCAAGCACGTGCCGGCCCCGACCGTTCATCCCGGCCCATTCCGCATGATCGGCACCATCCTGGAAGCCAATCCTTTCCTCGGCCGCATCATCACCGGCCGTATCGAATCCGGCACGCTGAAATCCAACCAGGCGGTCAAGGTGCTGCACCATGACGGCACCCAGGTCGAAACCGGCCGAATCTCGAAAATCCTTGCTTTCCGCGGGCTCGAGCGCCAGCCCATTGACGAGGCGCAGGCGGGCGACATCGTCGCCATCGCCGGCCTGTCGAAAGGCACTGTCGCCGACACCTTCTGCGACCTGTCGGTGACCGAGCCGCTGCACGCGCAGCCGATCGATCCGCCGACTGTGACGATGTCTTTCCTCGTCAACGATTCGCCGCTGGCCGGTACCGAAGGCGACAAGGTGACCAGCCGCGTCATCCGCGACCGCCTGCTGCGCGAGGCCGAAGGCAATGTCGCGCTGAAGATCGAGGAATCACCTGACAAAGATTCGTTCTTCGTTTCCGGCCGCGGCGAATTGCAGCTGGCCGTGCTGATCGAGACGATGCGCCGCGAAGGTTTTGAGATCGCCGTGTCGCGGCCGCGCGTCGTCATGCAGAAGGGCGATAGCGGCGAATTGCTGGAGCCGGTCGAGGAAGTCGTCATCGACGTCGACGAGGAGCATGCCGGCGTCGTCGTGCAGAAGATGTCGGAGCGCAAGGCCGAGATGGTCGAGCTTCGCCCTTCGGGCGGCAATCGCCAGCGCATCGTCTTCCACGCGCCGACGCGCGGGTTGATCGGCTACCAGTCGGAACTGTTGACCGACACGCGCGGCACCGCTGTGATGAACCGGCTGTTCCATGCCTATGAACCTTACAAGGGTGAGCTGCCGGGCCGTACCAACGGCGTGCTGATCTCCAACGAACAGGGTGAATCGGTGGCGTACGCCATGTGGAACCTGGAAGACCGTGGCCCGATGGTCATCGACCCGGGCGTCAAGGTCTATCAGGGCATGATCATCGGCATCCATTCCAGGGACAACGACCTCGAAGTCAACGTGCTCAAGGGCAAGAAGCTGACCAACATCCGCGCCGCCGGCAAGGACGAGGCGGTAAAGCTGACACCGCCGATCCGCATGACGCTGGAACGCGCGCTGGCCTGGATCCAGGACGACGAGCTGGTCGAAGTGACGCCGAAGACCATCCGCCTGCGCAAGCTCTATCTCGATCCGAATGAGCGCAAGCGTTTTGAGAAGTCGGCGAAAGTGGTCGGCGCGGCGTAAAGGGCAATACCGCGCAATGAGCGGTAAACTCGTCACGGCTGTCATATACGACAATCGACCCGAGGCCGAAGTTTGCGTGTCGATGCTCGACGCGTATGGAATTTATGCTCTCGCGAATTATCTTCTCGACACGGGCAGGCTTGGCTTGATCCATGTGCAAGTCGCCGACTGCGATCTCGATGCGGCCAAGGGTTTGATTGGCTCGGCCTCCAAAGAGGGCAACTGACCCCTGGCCGTACGGATTCCCTGCCGTTGCCTCATTCACCTGCAGCCGAAATGATTTTGTCCCGGTCTGGTTCGCCAGACAGGTGGATCTGAATCGCCGTTCCCGCCCGCGCTGGCTTGCGCAAGGCTTTGGCTCCGTCCGGACCAACCACCAGCAATCGTTTCTCTTCCCAAACCTGAAGCCGCGATCGCGAGACACCGAGTTCGTTGGCGAGCAACCGGTCGAGCCGCAGCGCTGTCGGCATTTCGAGCCAGAGCTGAAGTTCGAGCGCGCTGGTATTTTCCGGTCTATCCCCGAGCGCCTGCTTATGAACGACGGCTTCGGGAAACTCCTCGACGCGCCCGATACTGCTTCGCAATGCGGCAACATCGAAGGCATGGCGCCGCGCCAGGACCGGATCGTTGCTTTCGAGCGCCTGCAATATTGTCGGTTCGATATCGCGGCGGCTGCAGCGCTCCAGAATGCCGAAATTCCAGGAATTGTCGCAGTCGATGCAGCGGTAGATCAACCAGGCGTCAATGCGCTTGCCGTTGGCATTGACCCGGAATTTGCCGCTGCAGCGATAGGCTTTCAGGCCGCCGCAGCGATTGCAGTTGAGGTGAGGTCGAGGTGCGGTCTTGGGTGTGATCGTCCAGCGGATACGCAGTATCGAAGGCATGCCGAAAAGCCCTTCCCGTCGGGAAGTTCGTCAGATCGGCGATATCGAGAACCCATGCGGGCACGGCGTGGCGAGAGACTGCGGCAGTTGGAAATCAGTGTCGCGGGTGGTTATGCGCGACAGCGGTTCAGCAGTGCCAAACCGGTCTCGAATCGCCACCCGAGGAACACATGATGTGAAAATAGGCATCGCGACTGCGACGCCCTGCTCTGTGTTGGGGGAGTTGACGAGACCGGCGGTTACGAAGGCAAAGTGAAGCTCGAAATGATGTCGGGACGACATTTCTAGCCGCGAGGTGCCTGGCCGACAAGCCTTCTTTCGGTGGACGCTACTGTCGTCGGACCAGTTGGGTTATCTTGAACGACCCAAACATTTCAAACGGGATCCGCGTCATGCATTTCACATCGCTGCTGATTTTTGCCGGCGCCCTGCTTGTTGCCGCCGGCTCGCCCGGCCCATCGATCGCCGCTCTTGTGGCGCGGGTCATCTCGAAAGGGTTTCGCGACGTGTTCCCGTTCCTGCTTGCGATGTGGATCGGCGAAGCGATCTGGCTGTCGCTGGCGGTGTTTGGCCTCGCCGTGGTGGCGCAGACGTTCCACTTTGCCTTTGTCGTCGTGAAGTGGGTCGGCGTCGCCTATCTCGGCTGGCTTGCCTGGAAGATGTGGACGGCACCGGTCGAGGCCAAGGAAGGCGCGCTGCCGCGCGAAGATTCGCCCGTCAGACTGTTCTTTGCCGGCATGGCCGTGACGCTCGGCAACCCCAAGATCATGATGTTCTATCTGGCGCTGCTGCCGACCATCATCGACCTCGGTTCGGTCAGCATGGTCGGCTGGATCGAATTGACGGCGACCATGGCAGTGGTCCTGGTCGCCATCGATTTGACATGGGTGCTCGCCGCATCGCAGGCGCGCAAGCTCTTGAGGAGCAAGCGGGCGATGAAAATCGCCAACCGCATCAGCGCCGGTACCATGGCCGGCGCTGCGGCGGCGATCGCCGCGCGGTCCTGAGCCGGCGCGTCAACCCATTTCGATTATTGGCGCGATCTCGACGCTGAAACCCGGGTCCGTCAAGATAGGACAATCCTTGGCTTTGCCGACGGCATCGTCGATGTCCTTTGCTTCGATGATGGTGTAACCGGCGGTCGGATTGCTGCCGCCATTGTTCTCGACCTTGCCGCCAGGCAGCAGGGTCTTCGACATGCCGACTGGATTGCCGCCGTCGACCACCGCTGAGCCAAGCTTGCCGTACCAGCCGTTCCAGGCATCCATCGCTGCCTTCCGTTCGGCCTCCTCGGTCGGCATCTTGCCCGAGCCGTGATAGACGTAGAGAAATTTCGCCATGTTCTCCTCCTCTGATCGGCGGCATCGAACCGGCATGCGGTCATGCCGCATGCCGATCATCGGACCAAACCGGCAAACAAGCAACGAGAATGCGAAGTAGCTAATATAATGTGCGGTTGGCTCGCAACGGCGATGCCCTATCGCGCCATCGCATGGTATTCATCGTTCGGCCGCATGTCGATTGCCGATGCCAGCCGGTTCGACATGTTGAAGAACGCCGCGGTCGAGGCGACGTCCCAGATGTCGCGGTCGGAAAAGCCGACTTGCCGCAGCGCCGCCCGGTCCGCTTCGATGATATTTGCCGGCTGCCCGGTCAGCTTCACCGCGAATTCGAGCATGGCGCGTTGCCTGTCCGACAGCTTGGCGGCGCGAAAATTCATCACCATCATCTCGCCGAAGGCCGGGTCGCCGGAAAGCTGGCGCACCGCCGCGCCATGCGCGGCCAGGCAATAGTAGCAATGGTTGACCGATGAGACGGCCACCGCGATCATCTCGCGCTCGAGTTTCGACAGGCCGGATTCACCCAGCATCAAATCATTGTACATGTCGGTGAAAGCGCGCAGCTTCTTCTCGTCGAAGGCATAGGCGAGCAGCACGTTGGGAACGAGGCCGAGCTTCTCCCGGCACTTGGTGAAATAGGCCTTGGTCGCGTCGCTCAGCTCCGCCGGTGCCAGGTCAAGCGCGGTGATTTTGTCCGTCATGGCGGATCTCTCCTCTTTTTCGCCAGGCTGCCGGTGAATTCCGACATTTCGTCGCAAGCCGTCAAACCTTTGTCGCCAAATACCCGTCATCTGTTAGCATAGCCGCAAAAACATGTGACGGGAGGGACTCATGGCCAGCGTAAAGTCAGCGAGCCGGTTGAAAAAAGCCGGCCTGACGAGGGGTGAAGCCGCGGGTGGTGAAAAGCCCGGCAGGCTTGCCGACTACCTGCTGGCCCGAGCTCCGGCCGAAGATGTCGCCGCCTACGACGTCATCGATCTCGAACGCGCTGCCGAACTCGCCGGCCGCGCAGTGGCCAGGCACAAGAAGGACGACTGCGTCGTTGCCATAGACGTCGATTCCGGTGTCGTCCGCCAGGGCCGGCCGATGACGGTGATCACTGTCGTCAACGACAACATGCCGTTCCTGTTCGATTCCGTCCTCGGCGAGATTACAGAAAGCGCCGGCGAGCCGCTGCTGGTTACCCATCCAGTCATAGTCGTCAGGCACGGCAAGAACGGCGTCGAGGAAATCCTCGGCGATGGCGGTTATGCCAAGGGCGACCACAGCCATGACCGACTGAGCGTCATCCATGTCCATATCGGCCGCCTTTCGGCCGAGCAGGCCGAAGGCCTGGCCGCACGCCTGACGAAACTGCTCGGCCAGGTGCGAGCCGCCGTCACCGACTGGAAGCCGATGCTTGCCCGCCTCGACCAGGCGATCTCGGAATTCCGCTACTCGCCAGTGCCGCTCGACAAGGCCCATGTCACCGAGGCGATCGCCTTCCTCGAATGGCTGCGCGACGACAACTTCACCTTTCTCGGCATGCGCGAATTCAACTATACCGGCGGCGAGACGAGCGGCATGCTCGAGCGCGCCGAAAAGCCCGGCCTCGGCATCCTTTCCGATCCCGACGTGCTGGTGCTCAGACGCGGCACCGAAGCGGTGAGCACGACGCCGGAAATCCGCGCCTTCCTGCATGGGCCGGAACCGCTGATCGTCACCAAGGCCAACGCCAAGTCGTCGGTGCACCGCCGCATCTACCTCGACTACATCGGCGTCAAGACCTACACCGGCAAAGGCGTGCTTTCAGGCGAGCTCCGTATCGTCGGCCTGTTCACCTCGACTGCCTATACGCGCTCGGTGATGAAAATCCCCTATCTGCGCTCGAAGGCGGAAACCGTCATCGCCAAATCCGGCTTCAATCCAAGCGACCATTCCGGCAAGGCATTGATCAACGTGCTGGAGAGCTATCCACGCGACGAGCTGTTCCAGGTTCCGGTGCCGATCCTGCGCAAGCATGCCGAAGCCATACTGGGCTTGATCGAGCGGCCGCGCGTCAGGGCATTGGTGCGTGTCGACCAGTTCGACCGCTTCGTCTCCGTGCTCGTCTTCGTGCCGCGCGACCGCTACGACAGCGTCGTGCGCGAGAAGATCGGCACCTATCTGAAGACCGTCTTCGAAGGCCGGCTGTCCGCCTATTACCCGGCCTTCCCGGAAGGCGGGCTGGCGCGCGTCCATTTCATCATCGGCCGCTCCGGCGGCAAGACGCCGAAGGTCGAGCAGGCAACGATCGAGGCGGCGATCCGCGACATCGTACGGACTTGGGACGATGCCCTGCGCGAGACCGCGACCGAGACCGGCGCCGATGCGAGACTCACGGCCATCGCCTCGCGTTTTTCGGAAAGCTATCGCGACAGTTTTCGGCCGGGCGTGGCGCTGGCCGATGCCGGGCGCATCGCCAAGCTCGATGCGTCAAATCCGATCGCCATCGACTATTACCGTCACGCCGACCAGAAGCCGCATCAGGCGGCACTGAAGATCTATCACCATGGCAGCCCGGTGGCGCTGTCGCGGCGCGTGCCCGTGCTGGAAAACATTGGTTTCCGCGTCATCAGCGAGCGCACTTTCGAGGTCGGCGACAATCAATCCGGCATGATCAATAGTGATCAGCCCGGCATGGTCTTCATCCACGACATGGAACTCGAGAACAGCTACGGCAGGCCGATCGACCTCGGCAATGGCGGCGCGCTGTTCGAGGATGCGTTCCTTTCCGTCTGGCGCGGTGATGTCGACAATGACGGCTATAACGGCCTTGCCCAGACCGCCGGCCTGTGGTCGGGCGAGATCACCGTCCTGCGCGCCTATGGCCGCTATCTGCAGCAGGCCGGCATCCCGCAGAGCCAGGATTTCATCGCCGCCGCGCTCAACCGTTATCCCGAGATCGCCCGCGACCTGCATGCGCTGTTTGTCGCCCGCCTCGGCGCGACGGCCGAGACGGAAGGCGTCGTTCAGGCCAAACATCTGAAAGCCAAGATCACGGATGCGCTGGAAGACGTTCCCAACATTGACGACGACACCATCATCCGCCGTTATCTGAACCTGATCGAAGCCTCGCTGCGCACCAATCATTTCGTTGCCGATACGAAACAGAAAGGCCAATCGCTGGCGATCAAGCTCGATTCGCAATCGGTCGACGGGCTGCCGGCGCCGCGGCCATGGAGGGAGATCTTCGTCTACGGCTCCGAGGTCGAGGGTGTGCATCTGCGCTTCGGCCCGGTCGCGCGCGGCGGCCTGCGCTGGTCGGACCGTGCGCAGGACTATCGCACCGAGGTGCTCGGCCTGGTCAAGGCACAGCAGGTCAAGAATGCGGTGATCGTGCCGGTTGGCGCCAAGGGCGGCTTCTACCCGAAAAAGCTGCCGATGAGCGCCGGGCGCGACGCAATTTTCGAGGCCGGCATGGCCGCCTACAAGAATTACGTTTCCAGCCTGTTGTCGATCACCGACAATATCGGGCTGGATGGCGTCATCCCGCCAGTCGGCGTCGTGCGGCGCGATCAGGATGATCCGTATTTCGTCGTCGCCGCGGACAAGGGCACGGCGACCTTCTCGGACATCGCCAACGCCATCAGCGAAAGGCACGGCTTCTGGCTCGACGACGCTTTCGCCAGCGGCGGTTCGGCCGGCTACGACCACAAGAAGATGGGCATCACCGCCAAGGGCGCCTGGGAAGCGGTCAAGCGGCATTTCCGCGAGATGAACCGCGACATCCAAACCACGCCGTTCACCGTCGTCGGCGTTGGCGACATGTCGGGCGACGTGTTCGGCAACGGCATGCTGCTGTCGGAGCAGACCCGGCTGATCGCCGCCTTCGATCATCGCGACATCTTCATCGATCCCGATCCCGACATGGCCGCTTCGATGGCCGAGCGCCGGCGTATGTTCGCTCTCGCTCGCTCAAGCTGGCAGGATTACGACAAGACGAAGCTGTCCGAAGGCGGCATCATCGTCTCGCGCAGCCAGAAGTCGATCACCTTGCCGGCCGCCGCGGCTGCAGCTATCGGCCTCGGCAAGATAACGGCCACGCCGGTCGAGATCATGAGTGCCATCCTCAAGGCGCCGGCAGATCTTTTGTGGTTCGGCGGCATCGGCACCTATGTCAGGGCATCGGGCGAGACCAACCAGGACGTCGGCGACCGTGCCAATGACGCGATCCGCATCACCGCGCTCGACCTGCGTGCCAAGGTCATCGGTGAAGGCGCCAATCTCGGCGTCACACAGCGGGCGCGCATCGAATTCGGATTGAATGGCGGCCGCTGCAACTCAGATGCGATCGACAATTCGGGCGGCGTGAACTGCTCAGACGTCGAGGTCAACATCAAGATCGCGCTGGCTTCCGCCATGCGGAAGGGATCGCTGACGCGGCCGTCGCGCAACAAATTGCTGGCCGAGATGACCGACGAGGTCAGCGCCCTGGTGCTGTCCAACAATTACCAGCAGACGCTGGCGCTGTCCCTTGCTCGCAAGCGCGGCCTTGCCGACATTGCCCATCAGAGCCGCTTCATGGAGGCGCTCGAGGCGCGCGGGCTGCTCGACCGTGCCGTCGAGACGCTGCCGTCGCCGGCGGCTTTTGCCGAGCGCTAAGCGCGCGGCGAGCCGCTCACACGGGCCGAGCTCGGCGTGCTGCTTGCCTATGCCAAGATCGTGCTGTTTTCCGATATCGTCGCCAGCGACGTGCCGGACGATCCGCATTTCGACCGCGACCTGATGGGTTACTTTCCCGACCGCATGGCAAAGAAATATGCGGCGGAAATCCACGGCCATCGCCTGCGCCGCGAGATCATCGCCCGTGCCGTCGCCAATGACCTGGTCAATCGCGGCGGCCCGTCCTTCGTCAACAGGCTGCAGGAAGCGACCGGGCGCAGTGCCGCCGATGTCGTGCGCACCTTCGCCGTGGTGCGGGATGGCTTTGCGCTGCCGGCGCTCTATCGCCAGATCGACGCGCTCGACAACCGGATCGACGGACAGATCCAGCTCGACCTCTATCAGGCGGTCAGCCGGCTGATCTATGTGACCAGCGGCTGGTACCTGAAGAACGATGCCGGCACCGCACCGCTCGGGCAGCGGATCACCGAGTTGCAGGATGCGCGCAAGGCGCTGGAGCCGAAGCTCGTTGCGCTGTTGCCGGCCTTCTCGCGCGAGCGGATCGAGGAGCGGCGGCACAGTCTGTCGAAGGGCGGCGCGCCCGAGAGCCTGGCCGAGCAACTGGCGTTGACCGATGTGGCGGAACTCATCCCCGACATTGCGCTGACGGCGCGGACGGCAACTGCCGGCATCGTCGCTGCCGCCAAGGCGTTTTTTGCAGTCAGCGATGTCTTCCGCATACCGCGCGTCGAAGATGCGGCGCGCTCGATCACGCCCTCGGATTATTACGATCAACTGGCGCTTTCGCGTGCCACCGACACGATCGGCGCCGCCAGGCGCGGCATCGCGGTGGCGGCACTCACCAGTCATGCCGAGGCGGCGGATCCGGTGACAGCATGGTTGGAGGCGGGCGGCGAACGGGTCGGACGCATCCGCGAGCGGCTGCAGGCTCTGACCGAGGGCGGCGACATCACCGTGTCGCGGCTGTCGGTGGCGTCCGGCCTGATGAGCGATCTGACAGGGCTGTGAGACGTCTTCCACATCGCGCGGGATTGCCGGGAAGAACTACGCCATAGAGCGAACAGCGCCCTGCGTTGGGGGGCGCCGGAGCATGATCCCAAAAAGTGACGATCGGCTTTTGGACAAGATCGTGCTCAACAACAAGACGGAGCATCATTCCGATTCGATCGGCATGAAGCAAGCTCCAGCGGAGGGGACATGGCTGAGATGGCAGTGCAGCGGGCATCGGGACGCGGCATCTGGGGATGGATGCTGTTCGACTGGGCGGCACAGCCGTTTTTCACGGTCGTTACCACCTTCATCTTCGGTCCTTATTTCGTCTCGCGCATGGCCAGCAATCCAGAGACCGGGCAAGCGGCCTGGGGCTACGGCATTGCCGCCGCCGGCGTCGTCATTGCCGTTTTGTCGCCGGTCCTCGGCTCGATCGCCGATCAGACCGGACCACGCAAACCGTGGATAGCCTTCTTCGCCGCGGTCAAGATCACCTGCCTCACCCTGCTGTGGTTCGCCGCGCCCGGCTCTAATCTTTTTCTGGTCGTGGTGTTGTTCTCGCTGGCGTCGGTCGCGGCGGAATTCTCGACTGTCTTCAACGATTCGATGATGCCCCGCCTGGTGCCGAAGAGCGACATCGGCAGGATCTCGAACATGGCCTGGGGACTCGGCTATCTCGGCGGCATGATCGCACTGATCTTCGTCGTTACCGTCATGGCCGGCTCGCCTGAAACCGGCAAGACCGTCGTTGGGCTCGACCCGATCTTCGGCCTCGACCCCAGGCTCGGCGAGGACGCGCGCGCCACCGGACCGTTGTCGGCGGCCTGGTATTTCCTGTTCATCCTGCCGATGTTCTTCTTCACGCCTGATGCGATCAAAGGCATTCCAATCGGGCCGGCGGTGCGCGAAGGCCTGTCGGAACTGAAGTCGACGCTGGCCGAAGTGCGCAAGCGCAGCGGCATTTTTCGCTTTCTCATCGCCCGCATGATCTATCAGGACGGCGTCAATGCACTGCTGGCGCTGGGCGGAACGTTTGCGGCGGCAATGTTCCATTGGTCGATTACCGAGATCGGCCTGTTCGGCATCATCCTCAACGTCGTTGCCATCGTCGGCTGCCTGGTTGCCGCACGCCTCGACACAGCACTGGGTTCCAAGACCATAGTGATGATTTCGCTGGTCATGCTAAGCATCGCTACGCTCGGCATCGTCTCGACCGGCCCGGGCTATACGCTGTTCGGCGCCTGGGTGATGCCCGGACTGGACGGCGGCGGATTGTTCGGCACGGCGGCGGAAAAAGCCTACATTTTCTACGGCCTGCTGATCGGGCTTGCTTTCGGGCCGGTGCAGGCATCGTCGCGCTCCTACATGGCGCGCAGCGTCTCCGCTGCCGAATCGGGCCGCTATTTCGGCATCTATGCGCTGGCCGGCCGGGCAACCAGTTTTGCCGCACCCTTCATGGTGGCCACGATCACCCTGGCCAGCGGCTCGGCGCGGCTCGGCATGGCGGCGATCGTGCTGTTCCTTGGCGCCGGCATGGCAATCCTGATCGGCACGCCCTATCCGGCGGATCGGCCGGCGGAGTGAGCTGCTCTTGCCTTCTCCCACAGCGGGGGTAACGCGTTCAATGCCGGAAATGCCTCACTCCGGTGAAGACCATGGCAATGCCGTGAGCGTCGGCGGCGGCGATGACATCGTCGTCGCGCATCGAGCCGCCGGGCTGGATAACGGCTGTGGCGCCGGCTTCGATTGCCGACAAAAGCCCATCCGCGAACGGGAAAAAGGCATCCGAGGCGACGACCGAGCCCCCGGTCAAGGGCTCCGTCAGGCCGGCAGCCTCGGCGGCGTCGAGCGCCTTGCGCGCCGCGATGCGCGAGGAATCGACCCGGCTCATCTGGCCAGCGCCGATGCCGACTGTAGCGCCATCCCTGGCATAGACGATGGCGTTCGACTTGACGTGCTTTGCCACGCGAAAAGCGAATTTCAGATCGGCCAATTCGGCCGGAGTCGGAGCGCGCCTGGTCACCACTTTCAGCTCGAGGTCATCCACCACCGCGTTGTCGCGGCCCTGAACCAGCAAACCGCCAGCAACCGATTTCAAGCCAAGGCCCGCCGCGCGCGGGTCGGGCAGGCCGCCGGTGACCAGCAGGCGTAGGTTCTTCTTGGCGGCAATGATGCGCACTGCTTCTTCGGACGCCTCCGGTGCGATGATCACTTCGGTAAAGGTCTTGACGATCTCTTCGGCGGTTCCGGCATCGAGGATGCGGTTCATGGCGACGATGCCGCCGAAGGCCGAGACCGGATCGCAGGCCAGCGCCTTGGCATAGGCCGCCTGCAGCGAAGCGTCCTCAGCGACGCCGCACGGGTTGGCGTGCTTGATGATGGCAATTGCTGCGGAGCGCGACGGGTCGAACTCGCCGACCAGCTCGAAGGCAGCGTCGGTGTCGTTGATGTTGTTGTAGGAAAGCTGCTTGCCCTGAAGCTGGCGCGCCGTGGCGACGCCCGGCCGCCTGTCGCCGTTGACATAGAAGCCGGCGCCCTGATGCGGGTTTTCGCCATAGCGCATCACCGACTGCAGCTTGCCGCCGAAGGCGCGCCATGTCGGATGCTCGATCTCAAGCGCCTCGGCGAACCATCCCGAGATCGCCGCATCGTAGGTGGCGGTGCGGGCAAAGGCCTTGGCTGCCAGCTTCTTGCGGAAATCCAGCGACAACGAGCCGAAATTCATCTCCAGCGCGTTGAGCACCGAGGCATAGTCATCGGGATCGGTGACGATGCCGACATAGGCGTGGTTCTTGGCCGAGGCACGGATCATCGCCGGGCCGCCGATGTCGATGTTCTCGACGATCGCCGCGTAGTCGGCGCCGGAGCGACGCACCTCTTCGAACGGATAGAGATTGGAGACGACGAGATCGATCGGCTCGATGCCGTGGTCGCGCATCGCTGCGGCGTGCTCGGGATCGTCGCGCACGCCAAGCAGTGCGCCATGCACCGACGGGTGCAGCGTCTTGACGCGGCCGTCCATGATCTCGGGAAAGCCGGTGAGCTCGGACACGTCGCGCACCGCCATGCCTGCCTCGGCAAGCGCCCTTGCGGTGCCGCCGGTCGAGACTAGCTCGACGCCGGCCGAAGCCAGCGCCCTGGCGAAATCGATCAGGCCGGTCTTATCAAAGACGGAAAGGAGCGCGCGACGGATGGGTACAAGGTCGGGCGCGGGAATGTTCTTGGCGGCGACGGCCATGGGCTGGCGGCCTTTCCAGTTCTGGTTGGAGAGCGTCCGCGGGCCGTAGCATATGAGGCCCGGAAATCAAGCCGCAAGACTTGATCAGTGTCTGCCGTTGCCACCGGCTTCAGCTTTTTCCGGACGGCCGGCGATGATGGTGCGCGTCAATTGCCAGTGGACCTCCGAAATTTCCGAGGCCTTGAACGCAAGCACGATCTGGCGGCTGCGGCGCGGGCCGCCAAGCCCTGCGAAATAGATCGATTCCTCGACCTCGGGCACCACTTCGGTAGAGGTAAACACCCAGGTGTCGGCATGGTCGGCGGCCAGCACCAGACGGTCATGCTCATCCTGGAGCAGGCTAATATCGGGATGGACATGGAAACGCACCGTGACGAAGTCACGGCCATTGTTGCGGATAGAAGCGCCGCCCGGGCGCAGGAAACGGTCCCTGCCGGCAAACACATTGCCTTCGGTCGATAATTTCAGCTCGCGCTCATGCAGGAAGCCGAAGCGCGCTGCATAGCCGTCATGGCGGGCGATGAAGCCCTGGCTGCCCTTCTGGTCGGTGCGCTTGCAAGGCACATGCTGCGGCCCGCCGATCAAAGGCGTGCCGAGCAGGTCGTTGACGCGCAAGGAGTGATTGAAGCGCGCCGACGACGTGTCGTTGATGGTGGCGGTCGAGTGGGCGGCGGTGGCGCGGGCAAGCGGCCGGAACTCGGCGGCGCCATAAGTGTCTATTCCGGCGTTGACGATATAGTGCTGGCGGCCCGACGACAATTCGAAGGCGAGGCATCCGGCGTGAGCGGCATTGGATACGTCGACAGGGGGCGGCGGGCCGGTATCGGCGATCACAGTGACACCGCCCATCGACAGGCGCTCATAACCCGAATGCGGCGCGTGCAGCAACGGTGCGCCGGCGGTGTCGTCGTGATGCAGGATGCTGGCGATACGGTCGTGAATGGTGGCGCCCATGCCGTTGAAGCGGGCGAGGCTGCCGTCCTGATGGCGAAAGAAGCGCAATGCCGGCAGCATCCGGTCGATGGCGCCGATCAGGGCGGCAGGCGGTGTCTCGGCCTGATTGGCGTATGTCTGGCGCAACGGCAGAAGGTCGGCGAGGATTTCAAGCACGGCCATCGGATTGCGCGAGATATGGCCGCCGTCAGGCAGGATCTGGCGGTCGAGCTCCTCGGCGAGATTGCGGGTAGCACCGCGTAGCGCCGAGGCCGGCGCCGGCAGCGACAAAGCGGCAAAGGCCAGCGCAATGCGGGCGCGCAGCCGGTCCTTGCCGTCCGGCATCTCGCGCACCATGGCGCGCAGATAGCGGATCTGGACGGCGAGCGATTTCAAGAACGCGCGGTAGAACGGAAATTCGGCGCCCTGCAACACGATCGAGGAATGCTGCAGCCAGGCAATGACACGCTTGGCCGTCGTGCCGGGCTCCCAGGCGACGCCGGAAATATGGCTGCCATGGATTGCAATCCAGTCGGAAACCAACGCCCGCGCGTTGGCGGCGGCTAGCTCGGTGCCGGCGGCACGCATATGCCGCAGCCAGCGAAAGCCATGCAGCGTTTTTTGCCAGCCGGGATTGGGCACGTCGATCTGGAAGGGCGATTTGCCGCCGGTCTCGACCAGATGCCCCGAAAGCGGATAGCGGCCGTAATAGATCTCGAGCGCGATCTGAGGATCGGCGAGCCGCAGGTCCGGTGGGGCGATCAGGACGCGCTCCGGCGTGCGGCCTGAGTAGCGCCAGCGATAGAGTGGCCCGGCGCGCAAGCGCCGGCGCGTCTTGCGCCAGAACTCCCTCGCGACAAGCGTCCACAGACGCGTCGTGTTACCGGCAGCGATTGCCAAAACCCCTCCTGATCGTCCTCACCCAAGCACAAGTTTATATGATTCAAGAACTTGTGCGAAGGCGAATTCCGCGGCAGTGGGGCCGTTCAGCCTGTTTTCCATGCCTCCTCGCCCCAAGAAGCCGGACGGCGCTTCAGGATCGGCCCTTAGCCGGCTCTGCGCATGCGGGCGGCGAAGAAGCCGTCCAGCCCGGAGCGGCCCGGCGAGCCTAGCTCCAGATCGGCAGGCGTGGTGCGCAACGTGCCTTGCGGCGTCAGAAACGGGTCGATGCCGGCGATCTCACCCGGCCGAAGCGGGTCGTCGACAATCTCCGCATTGCCGGCGAGAAAGTCGCGATAGAGCTCTTCGCCTTCCAGTGGATCGAGCGAACAGTTGGAAAAGACGATGCGTCCACCAGGCTTGACCAGGGTGACGGCGCGGGCAAGCAGCCGGCGTTGCAGGTTGGCCAGTTTTTCGACGTCGGCCGCCGTCTTCGTCCAGGGGACGTCGGGATGCCGCCGCACCGTGCCGGTCGAAGAGCAAGGTGCGTCGAGGAGGACCGCATCGAAGAGGTCCTTCGGCTCGTATTTGAGCAGATCGGCCTGGACGATCTCGGCGGCCAGACCGAGCCGTTCGAGGTTCTGCGTCAGCCGTGCCAGCCGCGTTTTGGACATGTCGAGCGCGGTGACGTGGGCGTCGGCGAGGATCAGCTGGGCGGTCTTGCCGCCCGGCGCGGCACAGAGGTCGGCGATTCGCAAACCATTGATGTCGCCGAACAGCCGGGCCGGCAGGCTGGCCGCTGCATCCTGAACCCACCAGGCGCCTTCCCCAAAGCCGGGCAGTTCGGTCACGGAAGCGCTGAGCTTTTCCACCCGCACCGTGCCGGTCGGCAGGACAAAGCCGCCGAGCCGTTCGGCCCACAGCGCCGGGTCCGACTTGACCGAGAAGTCGACCGGTGCCTCATGGCGATGGGCGAGCAGTATCTGCCTGGCCTTGTCGAGGCCGTAGACTGTTTTCAAACGGTCGGAAAACCATTTTGGCGCCTCGTCGGTAGCGGCAAGTGCTGCGGCGAGCTCGTCCTGCTTGGCCCGCGCCAGCGTGCGCAGCACGCCGTTGACGAGGCCGGAAAAGCGCGCCGTGCGCGGATCGGACTTGGCGTGTGTCACGGCGAGGTCGACGGCGGCGCTGTCGGGAACATCGAGGAACAGGATCTGCGCTGCCGCCACATGCAAAATGTGCAAAAGCGCCGTGGCGTTGGGCGGTAGCGGCTTTTCCAGGCGACGGGCCAAAAGGCCTGATATGGTCATGCGGTAGCGCAGGGCGGTGACCAGAATGGCGCGCACCAAAGCGCGGTCGCGCAGGTCGAGCGCCTTGTATTGTGGATGACCGTTCTCATGGTCGGTCAGCCCGTCGAGCGGCGTCCTCGCGTCGATGACGGCGGCAAGCAGCCGCGCGGCTGCCTTGCGCGCGGCGAGACCGGCTACGGCCTCGCCGCTCGAATTGTGTTCACGATCGCCTGAAATTCCGTGCCGGCGCTTCGCTGAACTCACGACCACGGACCTTTGGGGCCGGTCGGATTGCGTCCCCAGGGATTGGGTCTCGGCTTGGCCGGCTCAGCCGGCCTCTCGGGCCGCGCGGCCCTGTCCCACGGACCAGACGGCTGCCCGGTCCCTTCCGGCGCCGGCCTTGGCGTCGCGGCCGCTTCGGGTGCGCCGGCCATTTCGCTCGCCATCCTCTGCAACGCGGCGATGCGGTTTTCTGTGCTCGGGTGAGTGGAAAACAAACTGTCCATACGCTCGCCGGAAAGAGGATTGATGATGAAGAGATGGGCGGTTGCCGGATTGCGCTCGGCATCCGGGTTGCGGATGCGTTCGGCGCCCCGCGCGATCTTGTCAAGCGCCGAGGCGAGCCACAGCGGGTGTCCACAGATTTCGGCACCGCGCCGGTCGGCCTCATATTCGCGGGTGCGGCTCACCGCCATCTGCACGATCATGGCGGCCAAAGGCGCGACGATCATTGCCACCAGCACGCCGACGATGCCGAAGGAATTGTTGTTGTCGCGGTTGCCGCCGAAAAAGAAGGCGAAATTGCCGAGCATCGAAATTGCGCCGGCAAAGGTGGCGACGATCGTCATGGTCAGCGTGTCGCGGTGCTGCACATGGGCGAGCTCGTGCGCCATCACCGCCGCGACTTCTTCATGCGATAGCCGCTCGAGCAGGCCGGTGCTGGCGGCGACAGCGGCATTTTGCGGATTGCGGCCGGTGGCGAAGGCATTGGGCTGCGGATTGTCGATGAGATAGGTTCTCGGCATCGGCAGGCCGGCACGTTGCGCGAGACCCTGCACGATGGCGTAATATTCAGGCGCGTTGCGTTCGTCGACTTCGATCGCACGGTGCATCGACAGCACCATCTTGTCGGCGTTCCAATAGCTGAACAAATTGGTGCCGGCGGCGATCAGCAAGGCGATCATCATGCCGCCGGATCCGCCGACCAGATAGCCGACGCCCATGAACAGGGCCGTCATTGCAGCCAAAAGCATGGCGGTGCGAAGGGTGTTCATCGTCTGCTCCATTTGGGCCCAACAAAGGGGTCGATCCTTGTGGGCCCATCGCTATATGATGGGAAACAGCGGTTCCCGTTTCAATCGGGGCCTGTTTCAATCTAGCGGAAGATCGCATGATCGACAAAACCAGCCAAACGCATGCTAACGGCTCGCCGCAAAAGCCGCTGATCCCGGCAGCCAGGCGCGCCTTGGTCGAGGCCGAGGCCCGGCGGGAGAAATATCGCGAGCAGGAAGCCACGCTGCCGAGGGAGATCGGCGGGCGCGGCGGCAAGGAGCCTGGCCGCTATGGCGACTGGGAGGTCAAGGGCCTGACCAGCGACTTTTAGCGCAAGCAGGATGCTAGTTAAGCAGGCTGTGCGGTCCGTTCCGCTTCGATGGCAATCCAGCCGTTGTCATCGACGGCGATGCCGATCGCGCCATAGCCGGTGATGGCGGCATGCGGCGTCTGCAACGGATGCCGGTGCGTGGCGCTGATCACCACGATTGCAGCGCCCGCGGCTTCGGCTGCCGCTATGCCGGCGGGCGCGTCCTCGAAGACGAGGCAGTCGCGCACATCGACGCCGAGCCGTGCGGCCGCCAGCCGGAAGCAGTCGGGCGCCGGCTTGCCGCGGGCCACGTCCTCCGCCGCGACGATCACGGCGGGAGCCGGAATGCCGGCGGCCTGCAGGCGCAGCAAGGCAAGTTCGCGCGGTGCCGAAGTGGCGATCGCCCAGCTTCCAGGCGGCAGCGACGCCAAGAAGGCCGCGGCGCCGGCAATCGGGCGAATGCCCTCGACATCGGCCGCCTCGGCCTGCAAAAGCGATTCGGCTTCGCGGGCAGGATCGACGCCTGGGAGCGCCAGCCGGCCGATGGTCTCGATCGCCCGCACGCCGTGGATGGTCGGCAGGAATGCGGCGACGTCAAGACCTTGCCGATGCGCCCACGCTGCCCAGACCCTTTCCGCCGCGGCGATCGAATTGAGAATCGTGCCGTCCATATCGAACAGGAAGGCCGCGAATTTTCTGCCTGCGAACATCGGTTTCCCGGGGTCATTTTGGAGGAATTATTTCGAAAGACGCGTGTCGATCGACCGTAACGTTGCCGCGTCCGTATGGGAAGCCGCGAGGCGCCGTTTTTGACGACCACAAGGAACCGCCGCACACTCTCCTGCGTTGACCAGCACTATCTTCCATGACGATCGTAGGGGGACGGCGATGCTGATCAGGCTCGGCTATGAAATTGCCATTGAATGCGCTGCAGCCACGCCGATTGTTTCGCTGCTCGAGATCCATCGGGATCGCCAGGCCGACATCAAGCGGCAGACGCGCGTGCTGACGTCGCCGTCGGTTCCGACCAGGGTCTACCACGATCTTTTCGGCAATAGCTGCCGCCGCTTCACGGCGCCGGCCGGAAGCTTTCGCATCCTTTATGACGCGGTGGTCGAGGACAGCGGCGAGACGGACGAAGTCAACACGCTGGCCAGGGAAGTCCCGGTTGCCGAATTGCCGGACGAGGTGCTCGGCTATCTGCTCGGCAGCCGTTACTGCGAGACCGACCATCTCGGCGACCTGGCCTGGCAACTTTTCGGCCAGCTTCCGCCGGGCTGGGCGCGGGTGCAGGCGATCGTCGACTATGTCCACAACCGCCTGTCCTTCGGCTACGGCTATGCGCGCTCGACCCGCACGGCGGCGCAGGCGCATGAGGAGCGCGTCGGCGTCTGCCGCGACTTTGCCCATCTGGCGATCACGCTCTGCCGCTGCATGAACATCCCGGCCCGCTACGTGAACGGCTATCTCGGCGATATCGGCGTGCCCGCCGATCCGGCGCCGATGGATTTCTCGGCCTGGGTGGAAGTGTTCCTCGACGGCAGATGGTACACCTTCGATCCTCGCCACAATGTGCCGAGGATCGGCCGCGTCGTCATAGCCCGCGGCCGCGACGCCACCGACGTGCCGCTGCTGCACAGTTTCGGCCCGCATCGGCTCAGCCTGTTCAAGGTCTGGACCCACGAGCAGGAAGGCAATCTGTTCAAGCCGCCCTATCGCGGCGTCGACAAGACCGTCAGCGCACGGATGCTGGCCTGATCTTCGGACACATTCGCAGTCCGGATTTCCACCTGCCGCCACTGCGGCAGCACTGATCCTGTTCGATACATCTCGTCTGTACCGGATTGGGACGCAGTCCAGCCGTCTCGAATTGCGAGCCCGAATCTTGGTAAGCGCTTTTTGAACAAAGCCGTGCCGACGCGGCTTTCGTTTACCCGCTGTTTACCTTGTCGCCGCTCGAAACCGTTTGGAAACAATGGCCTGAGCGGGGGCCGCTCGCTTTCCCGCGCCCGGCGGCGCGATCCGGCCGGATTCCTGCAATGCGCGTTCGGACAGCTGCAGGCTGTAGCGAATGGAGGCGGAAAGAATGCGGCGTTTCGGGGGTCTTGTTCAGGCGATCGGCGGCTTTGCCGGGGATCGCAGCGGAAATTTCGCGGTCCTGTTTGGTATAATCGGCTCAGTACTGGCGCTGAGTGTCGGCTTTGCCGTCAACGTATCCCAACTCTACAATGTGAAATCGAGCCTGCAAGGCGTCGTCGATGCGGCGGTCACCTCGACGGCCCGCGACCTGACGACCGGCGTTATCAGCGAGGCCGAAGCCAGCAAATCGGTGCAGGCCTTTCTCGATGCCAACAGCACGGCGGGTATCCTGCAGGACAATCAGATCGTTCTCGACAAACTGACCGTCGACCAGACCGCCAGGACCGTTCAGGCAGACGTTCATGTCAATATCAGCTATTATTTCCCGCTTTTCAGCACGGGTAGCATGCAGCGCGTTCCCGCATCGACGACGGCTCTCTATTCGGACAAGCAGATCGAAGTCGCGATGATGCTCGATGTGACCGGCTCGATGGCAGGCCAGAAAATCATCGATCTGCGGACGGCTGCGGCGAATGCCGTCGACAGCTTCCTGGGCGGTCAGGACACCTCCAAACCGCGCGTGCGGGTTGCCATCGTGCCTTATGCCAATTCGGTGAATGCCGGTACACTTGCCGCCAGCAGCGTCTATGTGGAAACCACCGCCAGCCAACGCAAACAGGCGCCGGCCAATGACGCTGTGCAGTATGTCTCGGGCCTCATCCGTCCTGACAATTGCGCCACCGAACGCAAGGGGACCTACCAATATTCGGACGCGGGCCCCGACGCCAGCATGGTCAACCGCGACTACCTGCTGTCGTCCTTCGCCTGGCAAACCGGCACCGCCGCCTGCCCGGCCGCCACGCTGATGCCGCTGACGGCGGATGCGACGGCGCTCAAGACGGTCATCAAGAATTTCATCGCCTCCGGCGGCACTGCCGGCCATATCGGCGTACAGTGGACCTGGTACATGCTCTCGGAGAACTGGGGGAGCATAATGAGGACTTCGCAGCGGCCGGCCAAGATGGATCCAAAAAAGGTCGCCAAAATCGCGATCCTGATGACCGACGGCGAATTCAACCTGTCCTACTTCGATGCGAGCACGGTGAGCGACGTCTACAATGATGCCGGCAAGGAGCCGACCCGCACGGCCGCCAAGAAACTTTGCGCTGCCATGCGCGACAACGGCATCGAGATCTTCACTATTGGGTTTGACCTAAACGAAACGAATGCCAAGGCCACGCTCCAAGATTGCGCGAGCCCGGACACCGCCAAGATCAAGCACTTCTACCAAGCTGCCAATGGAACCGAACTCAACCAGGCTTTCCAGGACATAGCGCGCAACGTCGAGATGTTGACCGTAACCAAATAAGGGACAACAGCCCAAAAAGGAAAAGGCCGCCGCTTCTCGCGAAGTCGGCGGCCTTCCGTGTTTCCGTCCATGGCGCGGCTCCTGGCGGCGACGGTTGGTCGCCAGCCGCGCATCTCGCGCCTTAACGGGAAGACTGCTTCCCGAAAGTGCGATCCGCTGAGGCCACGTTCTGGAAAACGAAATCACTCGACATCGGATCACCTCCTTTCGATTTGTTGAACACTTCCTCATGATGGGGTGTCATCCGGCAAATGGCAAGGCGCGGCACTCGAAAATCCTGAACAAGCGTGCTTGTGCACTCGGGCGGCTTGCGGCCGGCCGATCGGGCAGGCAAGATCGAGCCGCGATTGTTCCGGGCCGTTATTTGCCGGGTAAGGGAGGACGGGGATGGAGGCAGCCGAGAGAGCGGCCCGGATTGTTCGGACGGTCATCGAGACGCTGAAGCCGGGTTTCGCGGTGAGGCTGTGGACAGGCGAGCGGATCGGCCCGGCTACCGGCCCGGTGCTCACTATCAACGACCAGGACATCGTCTGGCAGATCGTACGTCGGCCCTCTTTATCGACGCTGATCGAGATGTGGATTGCCAAGGCGGTCGACGTCGAAGACGGATCGCTGTTCGATTTCTACGCCTTGCCCACGCACGGCAAGCTCAGGACGAAGCTCAAGACATTGCCGAAGCTGGCGATCCTGCGCGACCTGCCGGCGGTGCTGTTTTCGCGAAAACAGATGACGACGCGAACCGATCTTTCCGGCCGCAATCCTTTCGTCAGCGGTTCGAGCAAGGAGGCGATCCAGCATCATTACGACATTTCCAACGCATTCTACCGGCTCTTCCTCGACGAGCGCATGATCTATAGCTGCGGCTACTTCAAGGATTTCGCCAACGATATCGATCAGGCCCAGAGAGACAAGCTCGACCATATCTGCCGCAAGCTTCGCCTGAAGCCCGGCGACAGATTGCTCGACATCGGCTGCGGCTGGGGAGCGATGCTCATCCATGCGGTGAAGAATTATGGCGTCGTCGGCCACGGCGTTTCGCTATCGGAAGCACAGACCGAACTCGCCCGTGAACGCATCCGCGCCGCCGGGCTGGAGGACCGCATCACCATCGAGATCAAGTCCTATGCCGAGCTGTCCGGCTCCTTCGACAAGATCTCCTCGATCGGCATGTTCGAGCATCTGGGGCTTGCCAACCATGCGGCCTATTTCTCGAGGATCCATCGCCTGCTCAAGCCCGGCGGCATCTATCTGCACCACGCCATCACCCGGCGCGACAAGGGCAGCTTGAAGAAGACGCTGCGCAAGGGGCCGGAATTCAAGGCGCTGATCAAATACATTTTTCCGGGCGGCGAACTCGATACGATCGGCATGACGCTCGGCAATCTCGAGGCGCACGGGTTCCTCGTCTACGACGTCGAAAACTTGCGCGAGCACTATGCGCGCACCTGCAGGCTATGGGCAGAGCGTCTCCACGCACGCTTCGACGAAGCCATCGCCGAGGTCGGCGAAGCCAAGGCGCGGCTCTGGCTGCTTTATCTCACCGGTTGCTCGATCACCTTCGAACGCGCCTCGGCGCAGGTCTTCCAGACCGTTGTCACCAGGCGCGCGCGCGGCCCGAGCGGCCTGCCGCCGACGCGGGCGGATTTGTATCGATAGCTACAGGAGGCGCATCGTGGCGCCGATCTCGACGCGGGCCGGTCGGTCGACGGTGCAGTAGACGCCGAGATTATGGGCGTTGTGGCGGACCAGGCTGCGCAGGATTGCCGGGTCGTGGTCGAACCCGTTCTGGCCAATGATGGTGAAGCCGCAGCGGCGGCACGGCTCGGAGATGGTCAGGAGCAGGTCGCCGATTGCCAGCTTGCACCCGATCCATTCCGTCTCGGGAAACGACCCCTCGACCTCTGGCATATCGACGACGATGTTGGGGCGGAAGCGGCGCGCGTCGGCGGCGCCCTCTGGATGCAGCACTTTCAAACGCGCCAGTGAGGCGGTGGTCAGCAGATGAATAGGGGTTTTGACGTAGCGTTCCGTCAGCAGGGGGCCGAGGTAATCCGGAGCCGCATTTTCCCGGCGGAACGGCCGGATGGAAGCCGCAAAGCCGAGATACGCGGAAACCGCGCGATCACTTTGCGCGCCAGGTGCCGAAAGCCAGCGTCCGTCGGGGATGGCGACCTCCAGCCTGCCGGCCTGCGACAGCCGGGTGCGGATGCGGGGCACCTTGTGCCATTTCGCTTCGCGGTCGGGCCGCGCGATTTCATCGGTCGAGGTATCGACAAGATCAAACAGGCGGTCGCCTTCGACGGTATACCAGTCGACGGAGATCGCCTCCTGAAACTCGCCGGCGAGCGAGCTCGCGGGATAGCGCCAAAGCTCGGTGACGGCGCCCAATGCGGGTTGCATCAGCCCTTCTTGTTTTGCCGGTTGGCGATCAGGTCGTCGACGACTGCCGGGTCGGCGAGCGTCGAGGTGTCGCCGAGCGCGGCAAAATCATCCTCGGCGATCTTGCGCAGGATGCGCCGCATGATCTTGCCGGAACGGGTCTTCGGCAGGCCGGGCGCGAACTGGATCTTGTCGGGCGAAGCGATGGCGCCGATCTCCTTGCGGACATGGGCGACGAGCTCCTGGCGCAATTCCTCGCTTGGCGTCTCGCCGGCCATCAGCGTGACATAGCAGTAGATGCCCTGGCCCTTGATATCGTGCGGGTAGCCGACGACGGCGGCCTCCGAGACCTTCTCATGCGAAACCAGCGCCGATTCGACCTCGGCGGTGCCCATCCGGTGGCCGGAGACGTTGATGACGTCATCGACGCGGCCGGTGATCCAGTAGTAGCCGTCAGCATCGCGGCGGCAGCCGTCGCCGGTGAAGTACCTGCCCTTGTAGGTCGAGAAATAGGTCTGCACGAAGCGGTCGTGATCGCCATAGACGGTGCGCATCTGGCCCGGCCATGAGTCGGCAATGCAAAGATTGCCGCTGGCTTCGCCTTCCAGTACCTTGCCGTCGGCGTCGACCAGCTGCGGCTTGACGCCAAAGAAGGGCCGCGTCGCCGAACCCGCCTTGAGGTGGGTGGCGCCCGGAACCGGCGTGATCATGATGCCGCCGGTCTCGGTCTGCCACCAGGTGTCGACGATCGGCACCTTGCCGTTGCCGACGACGTTGAAATACCACTCCCAGGCTTCCGGATTGATCGGCTCGCCGACGGTGCCGAGCACGCGCAGCGACTTGCGCGACGTTTTGGTGACATGGGCATCGCCGGCGCCCATCAGCGCGCGCAGCGCCGTCGGCGCCGTGTAGAAGATGTTGACCTTGTGCTTGTCGATCACGTCCCAGAAACGCGACTGCGACGGGTAGTTCGGCACGCCTTCGAACATCAGCGTGGTGGCGCCGTTGGCGAGCGGCCCGTAGACGATATAGCTGTGGCCGGTGACCCAGCCGACATCGGCGGTGCACCAGTAGATATCGCCCTCATGATAGTCGAAGACATATTGGTGGGTCATCGAGACATAGACGAGATAGCCGGCGGTGGTGTGCAGCACGCCCTTCGGCTTGCCGGTCGAGCCGGATGTGTAGAGGATGAACAGCGGGTCCTCGGCGTTCATCTTCTCGGGCTTGGATTCGGCCTTAACCGTGGCGACCTCGTCATGGTACCAGACGTCGCGCCCGGCGGCCCAGCCGGTCTTGCCGCCGGTGCGGCGCACGACCAAGACCTTTTCGACTTTCGTTCCGGCCTTGGCGGCGATCTCGATCGCCTTGTCGGTGTTCTCCTTCAGCGGGATAGTCTTGCCGCCGCGCAGGCCTTCGTCGGCGGTGATGACGAAGGTCGACTTGCAGTCGTCGATGCGTCCGGCCAGCGCATCCGGCGAAAAGCCGCCGAAGACAACCGAATGAATGGCGCCGATGCGCGTGCAGGCGAGCATCGCATAAGCGGCCTCCGGGATCATCGGCATGTAGATGGTGACGCGGTCGCCCTTCTTGACGCCGTGCTTCTTCATCACATTGGCGAGGCGGCAGACACGTGCGTGAAGTTCGTTATAGGTGATCTTCCTGTCGTCGTAGGGATTGTCGCCTTCCCAGATGATGGCGGTCTGTTCGCCGCGCTTCTTCAGATGCCGGTCGATGCAGTTCCACGAAACGTTTGTCTGGCCATCCTCGAACCATTTGATCGAAACCTTGCCGTCGAAGGACGTGTTCTTGACCTTGCTGTAGGGCTTGAACCAGTCGATGCGCTTGCCGTGCTTGCCCCAGAACTTGTCCGGGTTCTTGACGCTGTCGGCGTACCATTTCAGGTAGGTGTCATTGTCAATCAGCGCGTTCTTCTTCCACGCCGGCTGGACGCGATGGACATGAACATCGGACATTTCTTCGCCTTCCTCCCCAAAACCAAACCGCCGGCTTGACCGCCGGCAGGATCGCGGCGATGCGGCCGCGAATTCGCGCGCATTATTAACAGTTCGGCGGTGACGGCAACATTAGACGTTGGATTCGCGCGGCGGGATGCCGCAGGTGCCTTGCCGGGCGGTGTCAGCACTCTCGTGAGGCGGCTGCTAAGCGCATGTTTTTGCGGGAGGAATCTGGTTTGATCGCAGAAATATCAATAGACGAATAAGCAAATGGGGTGCACAATTTCAGGCTGGGAGGAAGGAGAATCAACCAGGGGACCGGCAATGCGCGACCATTCAGAAATGGACCTGATGCTCAAGGGCTATGGCTTGACCACGGCCAAGATTCTTTATCACTTCCCAGATCATCCGCATCTGCTGCAGAGCTTCATCTGGCAGGATTACGACATCGCCCCGAAATTTCCCGTGCTGATCCGCTTCATCGAGTTCTGGAAGGCCAAGCTCGAAGGCCCGCTGCATTCGGTCAGCTACACGCACCAGAAGCTGATCGCGCCGAACGAATGGCGCAAGGTCGACGGCGAGTTCGTTCTGCATTAGCCGGGCGGGCGGCAGTCTGGGAGCCGCCGCCCAGCTTTTGGAGCGTCAGACTGCGGGCGGGTTCAGCCGGGCAAAACCCTCCTGCCGGCGATAGGGAAAATACGGATAGGGTGCGGTGACCTCACTTGCCGTGTCGAGCTTCTTCATCTGCTCGGCTGTCAAGGACCAGCCGACGGCGCCGAGATTCTGGCGCAACTGCTCCTCGTTGCGCGCGCCAATGATGACGGAGGCGACGGTCGGCCGCTGCAGCAGCCAATTGATGGCGATCTGCGGTATGGTCTTGCCGGTTTCCTCGGCGACAACATCAAGCGCGTCGACGACCCGATAGAGATGCTCATCCTCGACGGGCGGTCCGAAGCTTGCCGTGTCGTGCAGCCGGCTTTTCTCAGGCAGCTTCTGGCCACGGCGGATCTTGCCGGTCAGGCGGCCCCAGCCGAGTGGGCTCCACACCAGCGCACCGACGCCCTGGTCGAGGCCGAGCGGCATCAACTCCCATTCATAATCGCGTCCGACCAGCGAGTAATAGACCTGATGGGCGACGTATCGGGGATAGCCATGTCTATCCGCCAGGCCGAGCGACTTCATCACTTGCCAGCCGGAAAAATTGGAGACGCCGACATAACGCAGCTTGCCGGCGCGCACGAGACTGTCCAGCGTCGACAGCACCTCCTCGATCGGTGTTGCGGCGTCGAAGGCGTGCAGTTGCAGCAGGTCGATGTAATCGGTGCCAAGACGCTTCAGCGCGTCTTCGACGGCCTTGATCAGGCGTGAACGTGACGAGCCGGCATCGTTGGGACCGTCGCCCATCGGCAGCGAGGTCTTGGTCGAGATCAGCACGGCGTCGCGGCGGCCCTTGATGGCAGCGCCGAGCACTTGTTCGGAAGCGCCATTCGAATAGACATCGGCGGTGTCGAACAGGTTGACGCCGGCCTCAAGGCAGATGTCGACCAGCCGCCGTGCTTCCGCCGCATCGCTGTTGCCCCAGGCACCGAACAGCGGGCCTGAACCGCCGAAGGTTCCAGCGCCGAACGAGAGCACCGGGACCTTCAGGCCTGATGCGCCAAGATTTCGATAATCCATGGGTTTGCTCCTTGTGGAAGGATGGCTGTTTCAAAGATTGGCTGAGGTTTGCGTTCTATGACCGCGCGATTTCCGGTGTAGCGAGGACAGGATCTCGGTCGAGACGCAGCGCAAACGCCGCTACGGCAAGCGCTGAAAGTGGCAACAGCGCCGCGACCCAGGTGACGGCACCGAGGCCGGGACCATGGGCGATGACCACGCCGCCGAGCCAGGCGCCGGCCGCATTGCCGAGGTTGAAGGCGGCGATGTTGAAGGATGAAGCTAGGCTCTGGCCGGCGCCTTGCGCCTTCTGCAACACCCATAACTGTAGCGGCGCGACGGTGGCGAAGGCGGCGGCGCCGAGCAGGCCGACATAGATAACGGCCATGACCTGGCTGTGCAGGGCGAAGGTCATGGTGCCGAGCACCAGCGCCAGCACGACGAGACTGCCGAGAACGGACGGTACCAGCCAGCGATCGGCGAACTTGCCGCCGGCGAGGTTGCCGGCGATGAGGCCGCCGCCGAAGACCAGCAGGATCGGCGACACCGCTGTCTCGTCAAAACCGGTGATCTCGGTCAGCAACGGGGCGATGTAGGTGAAGACGGCGAAGACGCCGGCATAGCCAAGCACGGTGGTGGCAAAGCCAAGCAGGACCGGCGCGCGGCCGAGCAAGGCGAGATCGGCGCGCAAATTGCTCTTCTCAGGCTCTGTTCGGCTGCGCGGCACCAGCAGCAGAATGATGGTAAAGGCGGCGATGCCGACCAGGGTCACCGCCCAGAAGGTCGCGCGCCAGCCGAAGGCTTGGCCGAGCCATGTGCCGAAGGGCACGCCGAGGATGTTGGCGATGGTCAGGCCGGTGAACATCAGGGCGATCGCCGAGGCTTTCTTGTTGGGCGCCACCAGTCCGGTCGCCACGACCGAGCCGACGCCGAAGAAGGTACCGTGGGCGAAGGCGGTCAGTACGCGCGCACCCATCAGCGTCCAGTAGTCTGGGGCAAGCGCACAAGCGAGGTTGCCCAGCGTGAAGATCGCCATCAGCGCCAGAAGCACGGTCTTGCGCGGCCAACGGCCGGTCGCGATCGTCAGCAGCGGCGCGCCGATGACGACGCCCAGCGCATAGCCAGAAATCAGCTGGCCGGAAGCTGAGATCGAGACGCCGAGATCGGTGCTGACGTCGAGCAGCAGGCCCATGATGACGAATTCGGTGACGCCGATGCCAAAGGCACCGGCGGCAAGAGCGTAAAGAGCAAGGGGCATGGCGGTTCCCACTTCGATGACGACCAGTTTTGACGACGGGCGCCGTGTCCTCCCACGCCCCGATCCGGAAGATCGTGCCGCGATGTGCTGTGAACCAGCCTTGCATCGGGCACATCGTCTGTGAAATAGATTCACCAATGGCCAGGCCCGACATCAATCGCTCCGGCGAGATCGAAGTGTTCGTCCGCGTCGTCGAGGCGGGCAGCTTTTCAGCCGCTGCCCGCGCGTTGCGGATGACGCCGTCGGCGGTGAGCAAGCTGATCGCGCGGCTGGAGGCGCGGCTTGGTGCGCGGCTGGTCAGCCGTTCGACGCGCAAGCTGCAACTGACGCCGGAGGGGGCGGCGTTCTTCGACAGCGGCGTGCGCGTCCTTGCCGACATGGCGGCGGCCGAGCGCGAGGCAGCGGCGGGTGCCGCGCCGCGTGGCCGGCTGCGGATCAACAGCTACGTGCCTTTCGGGCAGCATCGGCTGATCCCGCTTTTGCCGCGTTTCCTAGAGCGCTACCCCGAAATCTCGGTCGATCTGGTGTTGACCGACGATGTCATCGACCTGATGGAGGAGCGCGCTGACGTCGCCATCCGCGCCGGGCCGCTCGGCGAATCACGGCTGGTGGCGCGCAAGCTCGGGCAGAGCCGGGTGGTCGTCGTTGCGGCGCCATCGTATCTCGAAGCGCGTGGCACGCCCAAGACGCCCGCCGACCTCGATCGTCACAACCGGATGGGATTCCGTTTCGTTCGTCACCTCGAGGGCTGGCCTTTTATCGACGCGGCCGGCAAACCGATCACCCTGTCGATCATCGGAAATACGCTGGTCAGCGACGGCGAGGCGATGCGGCTGATGGCGCTCTCGGGGGCGGGCATCGCCCGGCTGGCACGCTGGCATGTGGAGGCCGACATTGCCGCCGGCCGGCTTCTGCCGCTGCTGGAAGATTTCAATCCCGGCGACGAGGAACTCACCCACGCCGTCTATGTCGGCCAAGGCAAGTATCTGCCGGCGCGGGTGCGGGCGTTTTTGGACTTTTTGGTCGAGACTGTTCGGCTGACTTGAGCCCAAAAAAAGATAGGGAGCCTGCCGGCTCCCGAAGCATCAAATCGAAGGTAAATTGAACTACTTTTTCGGCACAAAGGGCGCCGGCCGCCGGCCGGCCGCCTGACGCTCCAGCATCCAGCCCGGGTATTCGGCGGGCAGGGCACTGACTTCGTCGAGGCGAACAAGATCATCGGCATCGAGCTGCAACTCGGTGGCTGCAAGGTTCTGTTCCAGCTGCTCCATGCGGCTGGCGCCGATGATGACGCTCATCACGAATGGCTTGGCCAGGACATAGCCGAGCGCCACCGTGGCGACGCTGACGCCGTGCTTGACGGCGATCTCGCGCATGACAGCGACCGCTGCCCAGGCACGGTCCTCATTGACCGGCGGGAAATTGAAGCTGGCGCGACGGCCCTCGCCATTGCCGGGGGCGCCCGGTCCGTATTTGCCGGAGAGCAGGCCGCCAGCCATCGGCGACCAGACCATCAGCCCGAGCTTCTCCTCGTTGAGCAGCGGCACGATTTCGCGCTCGAGATCGCGGCCGGCGATCGAATAATACGACTGCACGGTCTCGAAGCGGGCAAAGCCTTTGCGCTCCGCAATACCCAGCGCCTTGGCGATGCGCCAGGCCTGCCAGTTCGAGACGCCGACATAGCGGACCTTGCCGGCGGCAACCAGGTCGTCGAGCGCCCGCAGCGTTTCGTCGATCGGCGTCACCGTGTCGGTGCCGTGCAGCTGGTAGAGATCGATGTGATCGAGCTGTAGCCGCTCGAGGCTGCTCTCGACCGAATCCATGATGTGGCCGCGCGAGGAACCGCGCTGGTTCGGGCCGCCGCCCATGGCGCCATGAACCTTGGTGGCGATGATCACGTCCTGACGGTTGACGCCAAGGTTCCTGAGCGACTGGCCGAGAAGCCGTTCCGAGGCGCCGAAGGAATAGACATCCGCCGTGTCGAAGAAATTGACGCCGGCGGCGAGCGAGCGGGCAACGATCTGGTCGACGCCCTTCTGGTCGAGGCTGGCGATCAGGCCCCATTGGGCGTTCTCGCCGGCCGCGCCGAACGTCATCGTGCCGAGGCAAAGTTCGGAGACGAATATCCCCGTATTTCCAAGTTGATTGTAACGCATGGTGGCTCCAGACGGGTTGAGAATAACTCGACCGATATAGGAACGAAACGTTCCGTTTCTATACGCTGGCTTAGTCAATGTCAGCTTGTGGCCTAAGGCCGGCTGTGCCTCATCTGGCGCCGAAAATCGCCGATCCAACCCTGACACTGGTCGCGCCGAAGGCGATCGCGGTTTCGTAGTCGCCGGACATGCCCATGGAGAGCTTGTCGACGCAGGCCTCGAGCCCAAGCTTTTCCAGCAGCGCGAAATGCGGACCGGGGTTCTCGTCGGCCGGCGGAATGCACATCAGCCCTTCGATGGCGAGGGCGTGAACCGAGCGGCAGCGGGCGACGAAGGCGACAGCCTCGCGTGGCTCGATGCCGGCCTTTTGCGGCTCGGAGCCGGTGTTGACCTGGACATAGAGCCTTGGCGTCCTGCCCTGCCTGGCGATTTCCTTGGCCAGCTCTGCGGCGATCTTTTCACGGTCGATGGTTTCGATGACGTCGAACAATGCCACCGCTTCCTTGGCCTTGTTCGATTGCAGCGGACCGATCAGATGCAGCTCGACGTCGGGAAACGCCGTCCGCAGTGCCGGCCATTTGGCTTGTGCTTCCTGGACGCGGTTTTCGCCGAAGACGCGCTGGCCGGCCTCGATGACGGGGCGGATATCGGCGGCGTCGAAGGTTTTCGAGACCGCGACCAGCGTCACCGCTCCGGCCTCACGGCCTGCCTCGCGCTCGGCGGCAGCGATCCTTGCCTTGACCGTGAAAAGCTGTTCGGCGGCGCTCGCCATGCCAATATCCTGCCTGTGTTTGGCTTTTCGCCGGATCGCCGCAGTTGACGGGTCCGGCAATCCATGGTGAACACCGCGACGACATTTCCTGAGCCGCCCGGGCATTGTCCGGCGGCTCGCGCATGCTTTTAAGTGAAAAACACCCGATGGCAACCGAACGATACAATCCGCGCGCGTCAGAGCCCAAATGGCAGAAGGCCTGGGACGCCAAGAAGCTGTTCGAAGCCGACAATGACGACCCGCGCCCGAAATACTACGTGCTGGAGATGTTCCCCTATCCGTCGGGGCGCATCCATATCGGCCATACCCGCAACTATACGATGGGCGACGTGGTGGCGCGCTACAAGCGGGCCAAGGGTTTCAACGTGCTGCACCCGATGGGCTGGGACGCCTTTGGCATGCCAGCCGAAAACGCGGCGATGCAGAACAAGGTCCATCCCAAGGACTGGACCTATCAGAACATTGCCGCCATGCGCGAGCAGCTCAAGGTCATGGGCCTGTCGCTCGATTGGGCGCGCGAGTTCGCCACCTGCGATGTCGACTACTATCACCGCCAGCAGATGCTGTTCCTCGATTTCGTCGAGAAGGGGCTGGTGACGCGCAAATCCTCCAAGGTCAACTGGGATCCGGAGGACATGACGGTGCTTGCCAACGAGCAGGTCATCGACGGACGCGGCTGGCGCTCAGGCGCGCTGGTGGAACAGCGCGAGCTGACGCAGTGGTTCTTCAAGATCACCGATTATGCGCAGGATCTGCTGGATTCGCTCGATCAGCTCGACGACTGGCCGGAAAAAGTGAAGCTGATGCAGGCGAACTGGATCGGCCGTTCAGAAGGGCTGCTGATCCGCTGGCCGCTGGCCAAGCCAATCGCCGGCGAGCATGAGCTCGAAGTCTATACGACCAGGCCCGACACCATCTTCGGCGCGTCCTTCATGGCGATTGCGGCCGACCATCCGCTGGCCAAAAAGGCCGCCGAAGACAATCCGGCACTGGCAAAGTTCATCGACGAAGTCCGCCATATGGGCACTTCGGCGGCGGCATTGGAGACGGCCGAGAAGAAGGGCTTCGATACCGGCATTCGCGTCGTCCATCCGTTCGACGAGAGGTGGACGCTACCCGTCTACGTCGCCAATTTCGTGCTGATGGACTATGGCACCGGCGCCATCTTCGGCTGCCCGGCACATGACCAGCGCGACCTCGACTTCGCCAACAGATACGGCCTTCCGGTCATTCCGGTGGTGATGCCGGAAGGCGAGAATCAAGGAAGCTTCCAGGTCATCGACGAGGCTTACGTCGATGATGGCGCGATGATCAATTCGCGCTTCCTCGACGGCATGAAGCCGGATCAGGCATTCGACGAGGTGGCGAAGCTGCTGGAACAAAGGACCATCGGCAACCGGCCGATGGCAGAGCGCAAGGTGAATTTCCGCCTGCGCGACTGGGGCATTTCGCGCCAGCGCTATTGGGGCTGCCCGATCCCGATGATCCATTGCGAGGATTGCGGCGTGGTGCCGGTGCCGAAAGCCGACCTGCCGGTCAAGCTGCCGGACGACATCGAGTTCGACCGGCCGGGCAATCCGCTCGATCGCCATCCGACATGGCGGCGCGTCAAATGCCCGCGTTGCGGCAAGGATGCGCGGCGAGAAACCGACACGATGGACACATTTGTCGATTCTTCGTGGTATTTCGCTCGCTTCACCGCGCCGTGGGCAAATGATCCGACCGATCCCGAGGCCGCGACTGAATGGCTGCCGGTTGACCAGTATATTGGCGGTATTGAGCATGCGATCCTGCATTTGCTCTATTCGCGCTTTTTCACCCGCGCCATGCGCGAGACCGGCCATGTCGATCTCGCCGAGCCGTTCAGGGGCCTGTTCACGCAAGGCATGGTGGTGCACGAGACCTATCGGGTTGGCGGCGCCTCGAACGGCCGCTGGCTTGCGCCAAGCGAGGTCAGGCTGGAAGACGCCGACGGCAAGCGCCGCGCCTTCGAAATCGCCACCGGCGAAGAGGCGGTGATCGGTCCGCTCGAAAAAATGTCGAAGTCGAAGAAGAATACGGTGAGTCCGGAAGAGATCACCGACGGCTACGGCGCCGATACGGCGCGCTGGTTCATGCTGTCCGACTCGCCGCCCGAGCGCGATGTCGAATGGACCGACGAGGGTGCGGCCGGCGCGCATCGCTTCATCCAGCGCATCTGGCGCCTGGTGTCGACGGCTGCCGAATCGCTCGCCGGAGTCCGGCCAGAGGCGGCGAAGGACGGCGAGGCCGGGACAGTGTCCAAGGCCGCGCACAAGATCTTGAAGTCGGTCGGCGAGGATATCGAAAAGCTCGCCTTCAACCGCGCCATCGCCCGCATCTATGAGCTCGCCAATGCCTTGACCGTACCGCTCAACGAGGCGGCAGAGGGCAAGGCCGGTCCGGCGCTGCAAGCGGCCTGCCGTGAGGCCGTCGAGATCCTGGTGCACCTGATCGCGCCGGTCATGCCGCATCTGGCCGAGGAGTGCTGGCAGACGCTCGGCGGCACCGACCTTGTCGCCGAACGGCCCTGGCCGGACTACGATGCCTCGCTTGTCGTCGACGCCGAGATCGTGCTGCCGGTCCAGGTCAACGGCAAGAAGCGCGGCGATTTGACAATTGCCCGAGACGCGGACCAAGGTGCGGTCGAAAAAGCGGTTCTGGCTCTCGACTTCGTGCAGAAAGCGCTCGAAGGTAAGGCGCCGCGCAAGGTGATCATCGTGCCGCAGAGGATCGTCAATGTCGTTGCCTGATCCGCGAAAGACAGAGCTGACGCTGCGCCGTGTCGTGCTTTGCGGGCTGCTCGCCTCGGTGGCGCTGGTTTCCGCCTGCACGGTGCGGCCGCTCTATTCGAGCGCGCCGCTGGTCGCCGGCTCGCAGGTCGGCGCTGCTGCCGAGCTGGCATCGATCTCGGTCAAGCCGGTCAAGACCCGCTACGCCCAGCAGGTCCGCAACAATTTGATCTTCGCGCTCGGCCAGGGCGCCGGCGAGCCGGCTTCGCCGGTCTATTCGCTTGATCTCGGCGTCTCCGAACTCGTCGAATCGGCGGCAATCGAGCAGGTCACGACCGACGAGGACGAGCCGACGGCCGGCACTGTAACGCTGACCGCCAACTATGTGCTCAGCGATGCCAAGACGGGCACGGTCATAGCTAGGGGCAAGCGCTCGATTCCGTCGTCATACGACAGGCCGCGCCAGGAATTCGCGTCATACCGGGCCCAGATCGACGCCGAGAACCGTGCGGCGCGCGAGCTGGCAGATGTGCTGCGGCTGTCGATCGCCCAGGATCTGATCAAGCACGGCAAGCCGGCGGCAAGCTAGGTCTTTCCGGAGTGCGCAATCTGCAAAAAAGGCCGATTGCTCGGCCTTTTTTGTTCGTAGGATAGTCGCTTCAGCCGATCTTCTGCCCGGTCTTTGCCCAGTCGGCGAGGAACTGCTCCAGGCCCTTGTCGGTCAGCGGGTGCTTGACCAGTGCCTTGAGCGTCGCCGGTGGCGCGGTGATGACATCGGCACCGATTAGCGCCGCCTGCTTGACATGGTTCACGGTACGCACCGAAGCGGTCAGGATCTCGGTCTGGAAGTCATAATTGTCGTAGATGGTGCGGATATCGGCAATCAGCTCCATGCCGTCCCAGCCGCTGTCGTCGATGCGGCCGACGAACGGCGAGATGAAGGAAGCGCCGGCCTTGGCGGCGAGCAGCGCCTGGGTGGCCGAGAAGCACAGCGTGACGTTGACCATGCGGCCGTCCGACCGGATGTCCTTGCAGGCTCTCAGGCCATCGAGCGTCAGCGGCACCTTGATGCAGACATTGTCGGCGATCCTGGCCAGGATCTTGGCCTCCGCCATCATGTCCTTGTATTCGGTGGCGACGACTTCGGCCGAGACCGGGCCCTTGACGATCTCGCAGATCTCCCGTGTGACGTCGGCGATCTTGCCGCCGGATTTCAGGATCAGCGACGGATTGGTGGTTACGCCGTCGAGCAGCCCCAAATCGTTCAGCTCGCGGATTTCCTTGACATCGGCGGTGTCGACAAAAAATTTCATGGCGGTCTCCTGAAGATTTTTCATGTGCACGTCATGCACATTCGGGGTCGGACTTTGATCTAGACCAAAGTCGGGGCAAGGTCACGCCTCATGATCGAAGATTCGCCCTTTGTCGCGGCCGCACCGGTGCTGGTGCCGATGCCCGCCGAGCGCCCCTACACCTATGCCGTGCCGGCTGGTATGCGCGTGGTGCCGGGCTCGATCGTGCGCGTTCCGCTTGGGCCCCGCCAGGTCGCCGGCATCGTCTGGGACGGCGCCGTCGAGATGGTCGACGCGAAGAAGTTGCGGCCGATCGAGCAGGTTTTCGACTGCCCGCCGATCGACCGCGCGATGCGGCGTTTTGTCGATTGGGTGGCGCAGTACACGCTGTCGCCGCCCGGCATGGTGGCGCGCATGCTGCTCAGGGCGCCGGAGGCGTTCGATCCGGAGCCGTGGATCGAAGGGCTGCAGCGCACCTTCGCCAAGCCCGACCGGATGACGGAGGCGAGGATGCGCGTGCTGGAGACAGCCGAAGGCGGACTTGCCTGGACGCGATCCGGCCTGGCGCATGCGGCAGGCGTGTCGTCGACGGTGGTGGACGGGCTGCGGGCGCAGGGCGTATTCCAGACGGTGATGATCCCGCCGCGGCCGGTGGTCGCAGCACCCGATCCCGGCTACGCCGTGCCTTCACTGATGCCGGACCAGAGCGAAGCAGCCGAGATGCTGCGCACCAACGTCGCGACCGGCACATTCGGCGTCACCCTGCTCGATGGTGTAACCGGATCCGGCAAGACGGAGGTCTATTTCGAGGCGGTTGCGGCCGCGCTCGATCGCGGCAAGCAGGTGCTGATCCTGCTGCCGGAAATTGCGCTGACCCACGCTTTTCTCGAACGCTTCCAGGAGCGGTTCGGTGCCAAGCCGGCGGAATGGCACTCGGATCTGCCGCCAAGGATGCGCGAAAAGGTCTGGCGGCAGGTAGCGGAAGGCGGCGTGCGGGTCGTCGCCGGCGCGCGCTCGGCGCTGTTCCTGCCGTTCAGGGAGCTTGGACTGATCGTCGTCGACGAAGAGCACGATCCCGCCTACAAGCAGGAGGATCGCGTCTTTTACAACGCGCGCGATATGGCCGTGGTGCGCAGCCATATCGGCGGCTTTCCGGTCGTGCTCGCCTCGGCGACACCGTCGGTCGAAAGCCGAGTCAATGCCAGCCAGGGCCGCTACAGCAGGGCGGTGCTTTCGGCGCGCTTTGCCGAGGCGGCACTTCCCGATCTCAAGACGATCGACATGCGCCGCGCGCCGCCTGCACGCGGCGGCTTCCTGTCGCCTGTACTGCTCGGCCATATACGGCAGACGCTGGAAAGAAAGGAACAGTCGCTGCTGTTCCTCAACCGGCGCGGTTATGCGCCGCTGACGCTCTGCCGGGTCTGCGGCCACCGCTTCGGCTGTCCGGTCTGCTCGGCCTGGCTGGTCGAGCACCGCTTTCGCGGCCAGCTCGTCTGCCACCACTGCGGGCACAATGAACGCCGGCCCGAAGCCTGTCCGGAATGCGGCACGCTCGATCATCTGGTCGCCTGCGGGCCAGGCGTCGAGCGCATCGCCGAGGAGGTCGTCGCGCATTTCCCCGATGCCCGCACCATCGTCTTGTCGTCGGACCTGATGGGCGGCGTGCGGCGGCTGCGGCTCGAGCTTGAAGCCATCGCCAATGGCGAGGCCGACATCGTCATCGGCACGCAACTCGTCGCCAAGGGCCACAACTTCCCCAACATGACGCTGGTCGGTGTGGTCGATGCCGATCTCGGCCTTGCCAATGGCGACCCGCGCGCCGCCGAGCGCACCTTCCAACTACTCAGCCAGGTGACCGGCCGCGCCGGCCGCACCGGCAAGAAAAGCCTCGGCCTGCTGCAGACCTTCCAACCCGACCACCCGGTGATGCGCGCGATCGTCTCAGGCGATGCCGAGGCCTTCTACGAGCGCGAGATCGCCGAGCGTGAGCGGGCGGGGCTGCCGCCCTTCGGCAGGCTCGCCGGCGTCATCGTCAGCGCGGCGACACGGGCCGAAGCCGAAGCGCACGCCCGTGGCCTGCGTCGCGCCGCGCCGCAAGCCACCGACCTGTTCGTGCTCGGCCCGGCCGAGGCGCCGCTGTCATTGATCGGCGGCCGCCATCGCTTTCGCCTGCTGATCCAGGGCGAACGGCGCGCCGACATGCAAGGGTTCATTCGCACCATGCTGGCCGAGGGGCCGAAGATAAGGGGCTCGGTGCGAGTCCAGGTCGACATCGACCCGCAGAGCTTTTTGTGAAGGGGCTCAGAGGACAGGCTTCCGCAAATTGCCGATGCCCATCTGGCGTATGTCTCTTGCTTCGCTAGAATGCCCGAAATTTTGAATATGCATTTAAGAGGGGACAAGATGGAATTTGCGTTTCCGTGGCCGATGAGCCAGGGCGAGTGGCTGGCGTGGTCGAGCGCGGTCGCGACCCTATTGCTCGGCCTATTGCTATTCCTGGCGCCACAGCTGGCATTCCGCATCCTGCGGCTGCAGGTCAGACCGGAGAAGGCGGCGGCGATCGCCGAGGGGCGCGGCCGGATGTCGGGGTTCTATCTCGGCCTCAGCCTGTGCTGCATCCTCCTGGCGCAGCCGCTGCTCTACATGGCGCTCGGCTTCTCCTGGCTATTCACCGCCTTCGGCCGGCTGCTATCGATGATGTCGGACGGCGCCAATACGCCGTTCAACTGGGCATCCATCCTCGTCGAGCTGGTGCTGGCGGCGCTGCCGCTTGCCTTCGCCTTCGGCTTTTTGCCCTGAATCAGGGATCAATCCGGGGTTGGTTGCTGAACTCGCCCGGCGGATGCGACAATAGTGCCTGAAAACCATGCCGGACGACGCATTGCGGTCTGAAAATGCCTGTGCTAGACGGCAATCGACTTTCGACCGGGGATAGCGGAAGCCGCGCCTCCGTGCTTGGAAAAATGCAGTAAGGTCAAAGATTTAGCCAGAGTTTTTGCTCGCGCCAACAATCTGCGGCCTGTCAGACAAGAGAAAAGACGGTCCGTGGCCCAATCGTCATCGCCAATCTCAGGTGTCGCAGAACGCTATGCGGGTTCGCTGTTCGAACTCGCGCTGCAGACCAATTCGGTCGCCAGCGTCGAGGCCGACCTCAACAGTTTCGAAGCGATGCTCGAAGGCAGCGCTGACCTTTCGCGGCTGATCAGGAGCCCGGTCTTCTCCAGCGAGGACCAGGCCAAGGCGATCGCCGCGATCGCCGACAAAGCGGGGATCACCGGCCTCACCGGCAATTTCCTGCGCGTCGTTGCCCAGAATCGCCGGCTGTTCGCCGTTCCCGGCATGATCAAGGGGTTCCGCCAGATCGCCGCCGAACACCGTGGCGAGACCGCTGCCGAGGTCACCTCGGCGCATGCGCTGACGCCTGCCCAGGAAACCGAGCTGAAAGCAGCGCTGAAAAGCGTCGCCGGCAAGGACGTGGCGATCACGGTCACCGTCGATCCGTCGCTGCTCGGCGGACTGGTGGTCAAGATCGGCTCGCGCCAGATCGATACGTCGCTCAAAACCAAACTCAATTCGCTCAAGCTTGCACTGAAAGAGGTCGGCTGATGGACATCCGCGCCGCGGAAATTTCCGCAATTCTGAAAGACCAGATCAAGAATTTCGGCAAGGAGGCCGAGGTCTCCGAAGTCGGCCAGGTGCTGTCCGTCGGTGACGGTATCGCCCGCGTCTACGGCCTCGACAATGTCCAGGCCGGCGAGATGGTCGAGTTCCCCGGTGGCATCCGCGGCATGGCGCTTAACCTCGAAGCCGACAATGTCGGCGTTGTCATCTTCGGCGCCGACCGCGACATCAAGGAAGGCGACACCGTCAAGCGCACCGGCGCCATCGTCGATGCGCCCGTCGGCATGGGCCTGCTCGGCCGCGTCGTCGACGCGCTCGGCAACCCGATTGACGGCAAAGGCCCGATCCAGGCCACCGAACGCAAGCGCGTCGACGTCAAAGCGCCCGGCATCATCCCGCGCAAATCGGTGAACGAGCCGATGTCGACCGGCCTCAAGGCCATCGACGCGCTGATCCCGGTCGGCCGCGGCCAGCGCGAGCTGGTCATCGGCGACCGCCAGACCGGCAAGACCGCGATCATCCTCGACACCATGCTCAACCAGAAATCGGTGCACGACAACGGCCCTGAGAAGGAAAAGCTGTACTGCGTCTATGTCGCCGTCGGCCAGAAGCGCTCGACGGTGGCGCAGTTCGTCAAGGTCCTGGAAGAGCGCGGCGCACTCGACTATTCGATCATCATCGCCGCGACCGCCTCCGATCCGGCGCCGATGCAGTTCCTGGCGCCGTTCACCGCCTGCACCATGGGCGAATATTTCCGCGACAACGGCATGCACGCGCTGATCAGCTACGACGATCTGTCGAAGCAGGCCGTCGCCTATCGCCAGATGTCGCTGCTGCTGCGCCGTCCTCCGGGCCGCGAGGCCTATCCCGGCGACGTCTTCTACCTGCACTCGCGCCTGCTCGAGCGCGCTGCCAAGCTCAACGACGAAAACGGCGGCGGGTCTCTGACGGCGCTGCCGATCATCGAAACGCAGGCCAACGACGTTTCGGCCTATATCCCGACCAACGTCATCTCGATCACCGACGGCCAGATCTTCCTGGAAACCAATCTGTTCTTCCAGGGCGTGCGCCCGGCGGTCAATGTCGGCCTGTCGGTGTCGCGCGTCGGCTCCTCGGCGCAGATCAAGGCGATGAAGCAGGTTGCCGGGTCAATCAAGGGCGAGCTCGCGCAGTACCGCGAAATGGCTGCTTTCGCGCAGTTCGGCTCCGACCTCGATGCCGCCACGCAACGCCTGCTCAACCGCGGCTCGCGTCTGACCGAGCTGTTGAAGCAGCCGCAATTCTCGCCGCTCAAAGTCGAGGAGCAGGTCGCGGTGATCTTCGCCGGCGTCAACGGCTATCTCGACAAGCTGGCGATCAACCAGGTCGGCAAGTTCGAGCATGGCCTGTTGTCGCATATGCGCTCGGCCGGCAAGGACGTGCTCGACGGCATCCGCAAGGAGAAGGCGCTGTCCGACGATCTGCGCGCCAGGCTGAAGGCAGAAATCGACGCCTTCGCCAAGACCTTTGCTTGAGCAGGACGGACGGGATCAGGTTTGAAGCATGCCTTCGTTAAAAGACCTTCGTAACCGTATCGCCTCGGTCAAGGCGACGCAGAAGATCACCAAGGCGATGCAGATGGTCGCCGCGGCGAAGCTGCGTCGCGCGCAGGAAGCGGCGGAAGCGGCGCGTCCCTATTCGGAGCGCATGGGCGCGGTGCTGGCCAACATCACCCAGGCGATCGGCGGCGGCGGCGATGCCCCGGCGCTGATGACCGGCACCGGCAAGGACGACGTGCATCTGCTTGTCGTCTGCACGGCCGAACGCGGTCTGTGCGGCGGCTTCAATTCGCAGATCGCCCGCTTTGCCCGCGACCACATCCGTAAGCTTCTGGCAGACGGCAAGCAGGTCAAGATCATCTGCGTCGGCAAGAAGGGGTTCGACATATTGCGCCGCGACTACGGGGCGCTGATCATCGAGCGTGTCGACCTGCGCGAGGTCAAGACGCTGGGCTTCGTCAATGCCGATGCCATCGCCAAGAAGGTGATCCACCTGTTCAACGAAGGCGGCTTCGATATCTGCACGCTGTTCTATTCGCAGTTCAAGTCGGTGATCAGCCAGATCCCGACGGCGCAGCAAATTATCCCGGCGGGCGCGCCTGCGGCTGGCGCGGAAGTGAGGGATGGCGGCAGCGCCGTCTACGAATACGAGCCGGAGCCGGGCGAGATCCTCTCCGATCTCATCCCGCGCAACATTTCCGTGCAGGTTTTTCGCGCGCTGCTCGAGAATGCTGCCGGCGAGATGGGCGCCAAGATGAGCGCCATGGACAATGCGACGCGCAACGCCGGCGACATGATCAACAAATTGTCGATCACCTACAACCGCCAGCGGCAGGCGCAGATCACCAAGGAATTGATCGAAATCATTTCGGGCGCCGAGGCGCTCTAGGCACGCCCACAAGGAGGTCATCGACCTCAAGCGTGTGAGAAACAAAGAGACGAAAAGGGTAAGAACGATGGCGAAAGCAGCGACCCCGAAGACGGTAGCCCCGAAGGCCGCGGCACCAGCGAAGGCTCCGGCGGCAGCAAAGGCCGCTCCGGCCAAGAAGGCGGCAGCAACCAAGGCCGCCGCTGTGAATGCGCCGGCCGCCACCATCAAGAAAACCGGCCTGGCAGGCAAGGTTCGCCAGGTCATCGGCGCCGTTGTCGACGTCCAGTTCGGCGAACATCTGCCGGCGATCCTGAACGCGCTTGAGACGATCAACGTCGGCAATCGCCTGGTGCTAGAGGTGGCCCAGCATCTGGGCGAAAACACCGTGCGCTGCATCGCCATGGACTCGACCGAAGGTCTGGTCCGCGGCCAGGACGTCTATGATACCGGCGCTCCGATCACCGTGCCGGTCGGCCCGGGCATGCTCGGCCGCATCATCAACGTCATCGGCGAGCCGGTCGACGAGGCAGGCCCGGTCGACGGCATCGAGATGCGCTCGATTCACCAGCCGGCGCCGACCTATGTCGAGCAGTCGACGGAAGCGCAGATCCTGGTCACCGGCATCAAGGTGCTCGACCTGCTGGCCCCCTATGCCCGCGGCGGCAAGATCGGCCTGTTCGGCGGCGCCGGCGTCGGCAAGACGGTGCTGATCCAGGAACTGATCAACAACGTCGCCAAGGCGCATGGCGGCTTCTCGGTGTTCGCCGGCGTCGGCGAGCGCACCCGCGAAGGCAACGACCTCTATCACGAGTTCATCGAGTCCGGCGTCAACAAGAAGGGCGGCGGCGAAGGCTCCAAGGCCGCGCTCGTCTATGGCCAGATGAACGAGCCGCCGGGCGCCCGCGCCCGCGTCGGCCTGACCGGGCTGACGGTTGCCGAATATTTCCGCGATCAGGGCCAGGACGTGCTGTTCTTCGTAGACAACATCTTCCGTTTCACGCAGGCGGGCTCGGAAGTGTCGGCGCTGCTCGGCCGCATTCCTTCGGCCGTGGGCTACCAGCCGACGCTGGCCACCGACATGGGTGCGCTGCAGGAGCGTATCACCACGACGACCAAGGGTTCGATCACCTCGGTGCAGGCGATCTATGTGCCGGCCGACGACCTGACCGACCCTGCACCGGCGACCTCGTTCGCCCACCTCGACGCGACGACCGTGCTCAACCGCGCGATTTCGGAAAAGGGCATCTATCCGGCGGTCGATCCGCTCGATTCGACCTCGCGCATGCTCGACCCGATGGTTGTCGGCGAAGAGCATTACCAGGTCGCCCGCCAGGTGCAGTCGATCCTTCAGCGCTACAAGTCGCTGCAGGACATCATCGCCATCCTGGGCATGGACGAGCTGTCGGAAGAGGATAAGCAGACCGTGGCCCGCGCCCGCAAGATCGAGCGCTTCCTGTCGCAGCCCTTCTTCGTCGCCGAAGTGTTCACCGGCGCACCGGGCAAGCTGGTCGACCTCGCCGACACCATCAAGGGCTTCAAGGGCCTTTGCAACGGCGATTACGACCATCTGCCGGAGGCCGCCTTCTACATGGTCGGCGGCATCGAGGAAGCGGTCGAGAAGGCACAGCGCCTGGCCGCTGAAGCGGCCTGATGGTGAATGGTCGATAGTGAATTGTGAATGGGGAGTAGCGGATAGGAAATCGGGGGCTGAGTGAAGGTCATTCTTTCTGACTATTCACCATTCACCATTCACCAGTCGCTAAATTGATCATGCCTGAAGCTTTCAAATTCGAACTGGTCTCGCCGGAGCGCCTCTTGGTTTCCGAGCAGGTCGAATCCGTCGTCATTCCGGGCGCCGAGGGCGAAATGACTGTCATGGCGCATCACGCGCCGGTCATGACGACGATCAAGCCGGGCGTCGTCACGCTAAAGACCGCGCAAGGCAAGGAAGAGCGCTATGTGGTGTTCGGCGGCTTTGCCGACATCGTTCCGGCCGGCTGCACGCTGCTGGCGGAATCGGCTGTGGCCGTCGGCGACATCGACCGCGCCGACCTTGCCCGCCGCATCCAGGAGGCCAGGGAAGACGCCGCCGACGCCAAGGACGACCAGACCCGCAGCAAGGCCGAGCAGTTCCTCAACCAGCTTACGACGCTTGAAGGTGCGCTGTTGCCGGCTTAACAGGCGCCCCTTGCCTTCTCCCCTTGTGGGAGAAGGTGGATCGGCGCGCAGCGCCGAGACGGTTGAGGGGTGTTGGAAGAACTGAGACGGCGGCGATCCCTGGAGCACCCCTCATCCGACCGAGCTCCGCTCGGCCACCTTCTCCCACAAGGAGATCTTTGCACAGAAGCCGATCAGTGATTCTGTTGTGAGGTTGGAGCAGGGAGATTCGCGATGGTGGATCGTGTTCT
>NZ_JAMYLV010000019.1:0-112011 GCF_040318195.1 Mesorhizobium sp. M1273
AAACGCCGGAGAAGCCGCAAGCTCGAAAGCGCTTGACCTCAACATGCCGAATAGAGAAGTGCTTCAGGACTGCTGCAACCCGGACTTTTTCAACACTATCGGTGGTTTGCGGACGATTAGGTATTCTTTCGCTAGTTCGCTGTGGGGCTGTTGCTCCTATAAAGTGCACGAAAGAAACTCTTGGAATAGCGATCGTACCAAGCGGCAGCCCACTCGCCGACAAGTCGCTCTGTCGACGACACCCTACGCCGGTAGTCGACTGTTCGGCGGATACCTCCTTCTTCCTCAAGCTCGATGTCCAGGTGAGTAAACTTTGGGGCCGCATCCGAAAACCTGAGATACATGTATGCAAACACCGCGATATGACGTTTACCCATTGATAAGCAACGATTTTCAATCGCCACCACCGCAGACTGGACTGTGGCGAAATCCTCTAGCCTAACCGCTCGTTCTAGACGAACGAAGTCAAGGAACAATCTCCGGTCGGTAATTGCAAGGTTGCCGTCGGCCGTGTCTCGAACCCCGTGCGACAGCAGTTTTTGCGCAACAAAGCGATAAATAGACGCCATTCGCCGGTCTCATTTTCATTTGCGAGGCAGGACATAGCATGCGGACTAACCCTAGTTCTTGTGAACTGGGCGCCCTTTTTGAGGTCGTCTCCCACTATTCAGTGGGCATTGAGCATTGGATTCTCGCTAGAACGCACTGACATAGAGGCCGCCGTCGACCGGTATGTTCTGACCGGTCAGGTAACCGGCATGGACCGAGCACAGGAAGGCGCAGATCTGGCCGAATTCCTCCGGTGTACCGAGCCGTTTGGCCGGAACGTTGGCTGCTGCTTGCGCTTTGCGCGCGGCGGCGGCGGCTGGATCTTCGGGCGTGCCGGCCTCGTGCGGGCCGCGCAGCCGGTCGGTGTCGAGTTTTCCCGGCAGCATGTTGTTGATCGTCACATTGCGGTCGATCACCGTCCGCGCGACGCCGGCAAGCAACGAAGTGAGGCCGGCGCGGGCGCCGGACGACAGGTCGAGGCCGGGGATAGGCACATAGACCGACAGCGAGGTGATGTTGACGATGCGGCCGAAGCCGCGCACCGCCATGCCGTCGATCACGGCCTGAACCAGTTCGACAGGGGTCACCATGTTCTGGGTGACGCCCTCGAGGATCTTTTCGCGGTCGAGCGCGCGGAAATCGCGAAACGGCGGACCGCCATTGTTGTTGACGAGGATGTCGGGATCGGGGCAGGCGGCAAGCAGCGCCTTCTGGACATCGGGCTTGGATACGTCGCCGACGATTTCGGTCACCTTGACGCCGAATTTCTCGCGCAGTTCAGCGGCGGTTTTGGCCAGCACGTCGGCGTTGCGGCCATTGATCACCAGATCGCAACCTGCCTCTGCCAGTGCCATGGCGCAGCCGCGTCCCAAGCCTTTGCTCGAAGCGCAGACGATGGCCTTCTTGCCGCGAATGCCGAGATCCATGGTGATTTTCTCCTCTGATTGCCGCGGCAACCTATCCGGATGGCTGGACCAATCGCAACCGTCATACGGTTGTTGCATGAATCGGGGCATAGGCTCAGGCGAAAGCAACGGTGACAAATGATGTACGGCGCAGAGCCTCGCACTTTCCGCAGCATGTTCATCTCCGACGTCCATCTCGGATCGAAGGCGGCGAAGGCCGAATTCCTGATCGATTTCCTGCGCCATCACGATGCCGATATCATCTATCTCGTCGGCGACATCGTCGACGGCTGGCGCCTGAGACGAAGCTGGCATTGGCCGCAAAGCCATAACGACGTGATCCAGAAATTGCTGCGCAAGGCGCGCAAGGGCGCCAGCATCACCTACATCGCCGGCAACCATGACGAGTTCGCGCGACAGTTCCAGGGCGTTCATTTCGGCGGCATTGTCGTCGCCGACCGCGCCATCCACGACACCGCCGATGGCAAACGCCTTCTTGTCATCCATGGCGACCAGTTCGACACCGTCGTCCATAATGCGCGCTGGCTGGCCTATCTCGGCGACTATGCCTACGACGCGGCGATGCTGCTCAACCGCGTCATCACACGTCTGCGCCAGGTGCTCGGCTTGCCTTATTGGTCGTTCTCGTCCTGGGCCAAGGTCAAGGTCAAGAAGGCGGTGAATTTCATCGGCTCGTTCCAGACCGTGCTGACCGAGGAGGCGCGCCGCTCGCATGTCGACGGCGTGATCTGCGGGCACATCCACCATGCCGCGATCGAAAGCTATGAGGACGTGCAATACATCAACACGGGCGACTGGGTGGAGAGCTGCACGGCGGTGGTCGAGCATTTTGACGGCAGGATGGAGATCCTGCACTGGGCGCATGTCCTGCCGGAGACTCCGGTCGGCAGCGAGGTGCTCGTGCCGATCGACATCAAGGGCAGGGCAGTCCAGGCGGCTTGACCAAATCCGGCCGCATCTCGCTTCAATCGGTTAGTCCAGCGGTTTCATCGACTTTTTCGCCGTGTTAAGCAGCGGCAGGTGTGGCGGGCCGACCCGGCTGAATGCCGTGCCGTCGGATCGCCTGTCAATGTCCTCGCTGCCGCCGCTTTCGCCCGAACAGCTCGTCAAGCCACGCTATTTCGAACTGCGCATGAGCTTGATCTTCTTTACGCTCTTTGTTCCGCTCGGGACGCATGTGCCGTATTTCCCGCTGTGGCTGCAGGCGAAGGGGTTCCATGCCGAACAGATAGCCGTGATCCTCGCCGCGCCGATGTTCCTGCGCGTGGCGACGACGCCTTTTCTTACTGCGCTGGCAGACAAAGCGAGCGACCGCGCCAATGTCTATGTTGCGCTGGTCGCCGCATCGCTGATCCTGTCCGCCGGCTACCTCCTGCCGCCGACCTACGCAACGGTACTTGCCGTGTCGCTGGCCCTGACGGTCGTCTGGACGCCGCATTCGCCGATTGCCGATTCGCTCGCCCTTTCAGGTGTTCGCCGCTTCGGCTCGAATTACGCAAGCATGCGCAAATGGGGCTCGATCTCCTATCTCTGCGCCAATCTCGCCGGCGGTTTCATCCTGTCGGCGAGCGGTGCCCAGGCTGTCCCGGTGATCATCTTCGCGGCGCTGTGTGCCGCGCTAGCCGCCGGACTGATTGCGCCGCGCCTCGGCCGTCCACGCCGCGCCTCGCCGCTTTCGGCCGCCGATATCCAGCAATCGGCACCGAAACTCCTCAACCGGTACTTCCTCTATTTTTCGACGGGCGTCGGCGTCATCACCGCCAGCCACGCATTTCTCTACGGTTTCGTGTCGATCTACTGGAAGTCGATCGGCATCAGCGATTCGGTTGTCGGGCTTCTGTGGGGGTGGGGCGTCGTCGCCGAGATATGCATGTTCGTCGTTTTCACCCGCGCTTTCGCCTCCTTCTCGGTCGTCTCGATCATGCTGATTGCCGGGATTGGCGCGATCGTGCGCTGGTTCGCCTTTCCGCTGATCTGGCCGCTTGGGCTTGGCGTTGGCGGGTTTTTCGCGATCCAGACGCTGCACGCGGTTTCGGTGGCGCTGGTGCTGATCGGCCTGCAAAAGATGATCGGTGAGACGGTCGCGGAAGAACGCACCGGGGCGGCGCAAGGCATCGCCTACTTCTCCAATGGCTTCTTCATGGCGGCGGCGACGCTGATTTCCGGTCCTCTTTACGACCGCTTCGGCGCGAATGGCTTCTTTGCGATGATCCCGATCGCCCTGACGGGCCTGGCTCTGATCGGGCTTGCCGCGCGTTCAGCCCCACAGCGCCCGCTCGGGCGGTGACACCAGCGAACCTTGGTAGACGAGACCGGGAACGCGGTCGCTGGCCAGCAGCAGCGGACCGTCGAGATCGACGAAATCGGCATCCTGCGCCAACAGCACGGCCGGCGCAATCGCAAGCGATGTGCCGACCATACAGCCGACCATGACACCAAGACCCAGTTCCCGGGCGCGGTCGCGAAGCACGAGTGCAGCGGTCAGGCCACCCGATTTGTCGAGCTTGATGTTGACGGCGTCGTAAAGGCCGACAAGCGCTTCAAGGTCCTTCGCCTCGTGCACGCTTTCGTCGGCACAGATCGGTACCGGATGTGCGATGTGGCGAAGAATACCGTCATGTCCCGCCGGCAGCGGCTGTTCGATCAAGGCGATACCGTGCTCGGCGGCAAAGGCGAGGTTTGCGACGATATTGTCGTCATTCCAGCCCTCATTGGCGTCGAGAATGATTCGGCTGTCGGGTGCTGCCGCCGTCACTGCACGGATGCGCGCGATGTCGTTGTCGCCGCCGATCTTGACCTTGAGTAGCGGGCGCTGGGCGTTAGCGCGGGCCTGCGCCGCCATCGCCTCCGGCTCGGCGAGCGACAATGTATACGCCGTCTCAAGCGGTCGTAACGGAACGGTTCGTATCGTATGCGCCACGGGTGTTCCGCTGATCTTCGCTTCCAGGTCCCAGAGCGCGCAGTCGATGGCACTGCGTGCCGCGCCGGCAGGCATGGCATCGAGCAGGGCGATGCGGCTGATGCCGCGCGCGATCTCGCTGCGCATCGCCTCGATCGCGTCGCGCACACCCTCCATGGTTTCGCCATAGCGCTTGTAAGGGACGCATTCGCCGCGTCCTGTACGGCCGTTTTCGGTGATGGCGCAGGAAATCACCTCCGCTTCGGTCTTCGAGCCGCGCGAAATGGTAAAGGTCCCGGCTATCGGAAAGCGCTCGGCCTCGACCGAAATGACACGCGCCATATTTTTCTGCTCCGGCTGTGCAACAAGGAGGATGTCGGCAAATCGACAGGTCGGCCCCGTCAGGCTAAACAGGACGCCATGTTGACCATCCGCAAACGCGACGCAAGCGGCCCTGCCAAGGAGCCCGACCACCAGCCGCGCATCGCGATCGGCGAGGAGGGCGACGTTCTCGGCTGCGCTTTCTCGGGAACCTGGACGACACGTACCGTGGCGCTGGTCGATGCCGAGATGCGCAAGATCGAGAAGCGCGGCGGCTTCAAGACGCTGGCGCTCGACCTTTCACAAATCGAGAAGATGGACACTGCCGGGGCGTGGCTGATCGACCGCCTGGTCAGCAGCTTCGAAAAAAAGGGCGTCGAGATCACGATGCAGGGGCAGAGCGAGATCGCCTCGATCCTGCTTGGCGCCGTCGGGGACGCCGTTCGTCGCGAGCCCGAATCAGGTCCGGCAAAGCCGCCCAACTTCATCATTCGCGGGCTCGAGGCGGTAGGTCGGCGCGTTTATGAGATGCGCGACGATTTCCTGGCCGCAATGAATATCCTCGGCGCCACGATACGCGGCTCGCAGATGAAGCTTGGCCGTGGCCATGCCGTCAACATGGCGGCGATCTTCAACCAGATCGATCGCATGGGTGTCGGCGCCATACCGGTAGTCGTGCTGATGTCGGCCATCGTCGGTGCGATCGTCGCCCAGCAAGGCGCTTATCAGCTCAGCTATTTCGGCGCCGACATCTTCGTCGTCGACCTGGTCGGGGTGCTGATCCTGCGCGAGCTCGGCGTGCTGATGACGGCGATCATGATCGCCGGCCGCTCCGGCAGTGCGATCACCGCCGAGATCGGCTCGATGAAGATGCGCGAGGAGGTCGATGCGCTGAAGGTGATCGGTCTTAACCCAATCGGCGTGCTGGTGTTTCCGCGGCTGGTCGCGCTGGTCATCGCGCTGCCTTGCCTGACGATCGTCGCCAACTTTGCCGCGTTGGGCGGCGGCATTTTGGCTGCATGGCTCTACTCCGATATTGCACCGGCAGCGTTCATCGACCGGCTGCGTGTCGCAATCGACCTCAGCACCATCTTTGCCGGCCTGATCAAGGCGCCGTTCATGGCCATGATCATCGGTATAATCGCCTCGGTCGAGGGCATGAAGGTTGGCGGCAGCGCCGAATCGCTTGGCCAGCATGTGACCGCCTCAGTGGTGAAGTCGATCTTCGTGGTCATTATCCTCGACGGGCTTTTCGCCATGTTCTATGCAGCGATCGAGTTCTGAGATGGCGCTGCCGGGCACAAACACGACCAAGGTGGCGGCGAAAGCCAAAGAAGACGAGATCGTGCTGTCGGCGCACGACGTCACGGTGTCGTTCGCCGATCAGGTCGTTCTCGACAAATTATCGCTCGATATCTGGCGCGGGGAGATTCTCGGCTTCGTCGGTGCCTCCGGTGCCGGCAAATCTGTTCTCTTGCGCACCATCCTTGGCTTGACGCGCAAGCAATCGGGAACAATCAAACTGTTCGGGGTCGACGTCGAGAGGGCAACCGAAAGGGAGCGCCTTCGCATCGACATGCGGCTTGGCGTGCTGTTCCAGCATGGTGCGCTGTTTTCGGCGCTGACCGTCCTCGAAAACGTCCAGGTGCCGATGCGCGAATATCTCGATTTGCCGAAGAAGCTGATGGACGAACTTGCCATGCTCAAGGTCGAGTTGGTGGGATTGCCGCCGGATGCGGCGCAGAAATTCCCCTCCGAGCTCTCCGGCGGCATGATCAAGCGTGCTGCGCTGGCGCGCGCTCTGGCGCTCGATCCGGATATCGTCTTCCTCGACGAACCGACTTCCGGGCTCGATCCGATCAGCGCGGCTGAGTTCGACGAATTGGTCGTCAAACTGCGCGATACGATGGATTTGACCGTGTATATGGTCACGCACGATCTCGACACGCTGTTTACCGCGTGCGACCGCGTGGCGGTGCTCGGCAACAAGAAAGTGCTGGTCGAGGGCACGATCGACGACATGCTCAGGAGCGAGGAACCCTGGGTAAAATCCTATTTCCGCGGAAAACGCGCCCGGCAACTTGATCTTGCGGCGCGCGCATAGCCATAAGTGAGCAATGGAAACCAGGGCCAACTACGTCATTGTCGGCATTTTCACGCTGGCCGCGATCCTCGCGGCTTTCGCTTTCGTCTATTGGACGGCGGCAATCGGCGAAAAGGGTGAGACGACGGTGCTGCGCGTGCGCATTCCAGGCTCCGCTTCGGGGCTCGGCCGTGGCAGTTTCGTGCTGTTCAATGGCGTCAAAGTCGGCGACGTGCGCCGTGTCTATATCGACGTCGACAATCCGACCGCTGCTATCGCCGACACCGAAATAGACCGGAATACACCTATCACCAAGTCGACGCAGGCCGATATCGGGCTTGCCGGCCTCACCGGCCAGGCCAACATCGAGCTCAAGGGCGCCGACCCCAAGGAGCCAAAACTTCTCGACGAGGCGGAAAAGGAAGGCCGTGTCGCCGAGATCGTCGCCAATCCGTCGGCGGTCACCAACCTGCTGCAGACGGCGCAGAACATCTTCACCCGCGCCGACAAGGTCCTTTCGGAGCTCGAAGGCTTCACCAAGGATGTTCGCGGGCCGCTGACGCAAACCGTCAACAATGTCCAGACCTTCTCCGATGCACTGGCCAGGAATGCGGACGGCGTCGACAAGTTCCTGGCCAGCGTCAGCTCGCTGGCGGACGAACTGAAGGGTGTTTCGGGCAAGCTCGACGGCACCCTGAAGGCGGCGGAAGGGCTACTCAAAGCCGTCGACAAGGACCAGATCAAGAGCATCGTCGCCAATGTCGACACAGTCACTTCCAACCTCAAGGAAACCAGCAAGCAGTTCGACACGGTCATCAAGAACGTGGACACCGCGGTCGGCTCGATCAACGACTTCGCCCAGAAGACGCAAGGCACGCTGGCCAAGGTCGACGGCGTTCTCGACGGCATCGATCCGGCTGAGGTTCGCACCGCGCTTGCCAATATCCAGAAGGCCAGCGAAAACGCCAACGAGGCTGCCGCCGACATCGCCAAGGTGACCAACAAGTTCGCCAACCGAGCCGACGACATCGATGAAACCATCAAAGACGCGCACCAGCTCGCAGGACGCCTCAACGATGCCTCGGTGCGAGTCGACGGTATCCTTGCCAAGGTCGACAAACTGCTCGGCTCCGGTCAGGCCGACGGCGTCATGGCCGATGCCAGGGCGACGCTCAAATCGTTCAAGCAGGTCGCCGACACGCTGAACGCCCGCCTCGGCACCATCACCGACAATCTGGCGCGGTTCTCGGGACAGGGGCTGCAAAACGTCGAATCGCTGGTCCAGGACAGCCGTCGTTCGATCAACCGCATCGAAGAGGCGGTGACCGACCTCAGCCGCAATCCACAGCGGATCCTGTCCGGCGGCGAGGGTGAGGTCCGGCAGTTCGACGGCAGGGTGCGCCGTTGACTTCGGCCTGCGCCCACCGCAAGAACATAGCTTGCGGATGCGCGTTGTTTCCACGATCCGGGGGGGATCGCGTTTGAAGTCGATCAGTTCAGGCAGCGTCAGATCGAGTGGGTTCAAGGCCGGAGCGGCACTGCTGGCGCTTTCGCTCGCCGGCTGCGCGGCGCTGGGCGGCAAGCCGGCGCCGCTGGATACGTTCGAGCTTTCGGCGCCGTCGCTGGAAGCGCGTGCCCACAGCCGCCGCCAGATCCTCATCGCCCAGCCATCGGCGCTCAAGGCGCTGGACAGCCAGAACATCGTCATCAAGCCATCGCCGCGATCGATCCAGTATCTCAAGGGCGCGCAATGGGCCGACCGGCTGCCGATGATCGTACAGGCGCGGCTGGCAGAGACGTTCCAGCGCTCGGGCAGCTTCACCGGCGTCGGCAAGCCAGGCGAGGGGCTGGCGATCGACTATCAGGTGATCGTTGAGATCCGCTCGTTCGAGGTGCGTGTCGATGGGGGCGAACATGCCGAGGTCGAGCTGTTCGTGCGCCTATTGAATGACCGCAACGGTGAAGTGCGCGCTTCGAAGACGTTTAGCGCCATCGCGCCCGTTTCGGGCAATGGCAACCAGGCCTATGTCGGCGCGCTCGATGCCGCGTTCGGCGATGCGGCCGGGCAAATCGTCCGCTGGACGGACACCGTGATCTGAACCGGGCTAGCTGCTGTGAGGCGGCTGGAGACCGAAGCAGCTCACGGAGCGTATTCGACAAGCGTATGATCTTCGCCCGCGAGTTCATCGTTGATGATTGAGGCTATGGTTTCCCAATCACCTCCAGCCAGCCCTGCGCCAATTTTCGGGTAGCCGATTCTTTTGCCCGCGAATTTACCTTTGACGGCCTGCATGACTTTTCGAATTGCCTGGTAGTCGGCTTTCACGCCTTTGCCCTGCCAATGGAACTGAGTGTAGCCGTTGACAACATGGAAAATGCGGCTGCCTCGCTTGATTTCGGCAACGGATATGCTTCCCAGCTTGGCTGGGTCACCCTTCAATGTCGCGCAATCCGCAGCATATGCTTCGGGAAAACGCTGCTTTATGGAAAGAGCAATTCCTTTGCCCATCTGGCACTGGCAGTTGCATCCATGCACAATGACATCGAACGTTCCGTCGAGCGCAAGCTGAAGCAGATCACCGCGAATTGTCTGCATTGCCACGAGATACCGGCCTCTGCTCTGGACGCAAACATCCGACCAAATCAGGAGATTTGCGGACTATCTTTTTCAGTATCGGGTCTAAGCAGAAAGGGCAGAGTGCACTTTCTGTTTTCCTGTCCCGCCGCTTAGTGCAGACGGCCGCTGGCATGGGCAAGCATGGTGTAGACCTTGCCGGTGTCCGACGTCAGGTAGGTCTGCGCCATGATGTTGTCGCGGTCGTTGCGCGACACGTCCTTGAGCAGCTTTTCGAAATCGTCGCAGTAACGATCGACAGCAGCGCGGAACTCCGCCTCTGACTGATATTTGCGGCGGATCTCGTCGAACGTCTGCTGGCCCTTCAGCGTGTAAAGTCGGCGCGTGAAGACGTCGCGCTCGCCGCGCCGGTAGCGGTTCCACAACTCGATCGAGGCGTCGTGATCGATGGCGCGTGCGATATCGACCGAGAGCGAGTTCAGCGATTCCACGACATGAAGCGGCGAACGCGCAGCGGGAGCCGGGCGCGGCGCTTCGGCAGGCGCTGCCGGCTTGGCGTCGTCTTCGCGCGATGCACCGGTCAGGAGGTCGCGCACCCAACCGCCCTGCGGCGTGCGGCCGTTGGGGTCGCGCTGGCGCGGCGCTTGGTCTGCCGGACGTTCGAGGTCGAGCGTGCCGCGCAGCGCCGTCTCGCCCGAAGGCGCCTGCGGTGCACGGCGCTGTTCGGGAGCCGGAGCCGGGCGACGTGGCGGTTCGGCGGGGCGTGCGGCAGGCGCTTGCGGCGCCGGACGCAGGTTGCGCTGTTCCGAACTGTCGGCGCTGCGGCCAGATTTCGCAACGATTTCAGAAAGTTCCTTCAGCGCGTTGATCTGCTCTGAAACGGCACGGCGGATAGCCGTGGTTGATTCCTTTGCCTCTTCCGGCATCTCGATGACGCCTTTCTTAAGCTCGGCCCGGGTGAGGTCGAGCTCGCTCTTGATCGAGCCGGCGGTACGCCGCATCTCCTCGGTCGCATCGGCAAAGCGCTTGGTTGCCGAATCGACCACTTCGGAAATCGCGGTACGGATCTTGTCGGCGGATTCCAGCGTCTTGCCCTCGGCGTTCTGCAGCGTCTGGCCGACCAAATTCTCGAACGAGCGCATGACCCTTTCGAGATCTTCCGACTTCTTGACAAGGCCGACGGCGAGGTCCTCCAGCGACGATTGCCTTTCGAGCGTGTGCTCAAGATTGCTCTGGGCCGAGCTCAACAGGTCCGAGGCACTGGAAAGCAACCGGCTGTGCTCGTCGAACTTGGTGGCGATTGAAGCAACCTCGCGTAAGGTCGACGACGACAGCTCGGTGAGCCGCGTCGTGTTCGAATCGACCAGACGCGCCGAACTGGCGAAGGTCTGCGCGGTCTTTTCCGTGGTCGCCGCGAAGCTTTGCGTGCTCCCGGTCAGGCGTTCGTCGACCTGGCCGAGATTGGTCGCCGCCTGCTCGATCAATTGACCGAGCTGCGAGCTGGAGGTGGTCATGCGGCCGATGAGGTCGGCAACGCTGTCGGCAAGCGTCGAGCGCGCGCCTTCGACGGCCGACAGGGTTTCGGCCGTGCGGCTGGCGATGGCGTCGACGAGGGCGGCGTTTTGATTGCGCAGCTTCTCGGTCGCACGTTCGGTGACCTCTTCCATGCTCTTTTGCAGCTCGGAGCCGCCCTGGGCGAAGCGCTCGACCAGAGGCCGCGCCGTCTCGTCCAGGATTTTCGATATTTCTGCCGAACGGGCCGCAAGCATCGTACTGAGCTCGCGAGTATTGGCACCGATGGTCTTTGCAGCGTCATTGGTGCTCTGACCGATATGCTGGCCGACCGCGGTGAAGGTTTCGGCGATGGTGTTGGCACGCGAGACCAGTTGCGCTTCGGCACCCGAGACTTGTTCGTTGAGCTTTTGGCCCATTGTCTCGGCGGAGTAAGCGAGGCGGTTCTCGACGCTGGCGACCTGCTCCTCGACGCGGGCCGCAGTGGCGGCAGCACTCGATGCCAGGCGTTCGTCGGCACCGGCAAGCAGTTGCTCGATTTCACGGGCATGGACTGCGAGTTCCTGGCCAGTCTGCCTGGCGCGTTCGGCAACCCGCTGCTCGGTGCTGGTGAAGGCACCGACAATGGTGTCGGCATGTTCGCCGATTGCGGTGCTGCTGTCAGCGATACGGGACACCAGGCGATGATCGGCCTCCTCGAAGATGCGGCCGATCTCGGACGCACGGGCCGAAAGTGCTTCGGAGCCCTCGGCAATGCGCGAAATAAGTTGCTGGTCGGCGGCATCGAAAATGCGGCCGAGATCCGACGCACGTGCCGCGAGCGCTTCGGCGGATTCGCCGATGCGCACGCCCAGCCGCTCGTCGGCTGTTTCGAAATTGCGCAGGATGTCGCCGGCACGTGCCGCCAGCGACTGGGCCGTTTCGATGGCGCGAGAGACCAGCCTGTGGTCCGCCGCGTCGAAGGTGCCGGCAATCTCACTTGCTCTGGCTGCCAGCTGATCGGCCGTTTCCTGGGCACGCGCGAGCAAGCTGTTCGACGTGTCGTCGACGCGGGCAATCAGTGCGCTCGACGTATCCTCGGCGCGGGCGGCGAGGCGACGATCCGCCTCTTCAAAGGTGCGGGCGATGTCCTCCGCCCTGGCGAGCAGGGCGGCCGAGGTCTGCTCGGCGCGCTCGGCGATCTTGCGGTCGGCATCGCTGAATGCCGCGCCCGCCTGCTCATGCAGCGCGCTGGTAACTTCCATGACCTTCTCGCGCAGCGCGCCGGCGACGAAGACCGCGCTTCTTTCGAGCACACTGCGCACATTGTCGACACCCGTCGACAGCGCCCGCTCCATTGTGCTGGCGCGCTCTTCAATGATGCCTGTCTGCCGGCTGAACGCCTGCTCGATCTTTTCTACGTCCGCAGCGACCGCATCAGAGATGTCGGTGCTCCTGGCGGCGATCTGATCGATATGGCCGGACAGCGAACGGTCGACATCCTTGCGCGTCTCGGCGAGCCTGGAGAGATCGTCCTGCAATGCGCGGGTCAGCATGTCGCGGCCCTCGCTCAGCTTGCCGACATGACCGGCGACAATCTCGTCGACCTCGCTGCGGCTCATTGCAAGCCTCTCCAGGTCGGCTTCCAACGCGCGCCTGAGGATGTCGCGGCCTTCCGCCAGTTTCTCGACCTGGCCGGCGACCAGCCCATCGATGCTCGAGCGGCTTTCGGCCAGCTTGGCGAGATCGTCCTCGAGCGCCTTCGACAGGGTCGAGCGGTCCTGGACGAGCTTCTCTGCGTGGGTTGCGACAAGGCTGTTGACGTTGCCGAGATCGGCTTCCAGCGCACGCGAAAACTGCGCGCGATTATCGGTCAATAGCTGCGACTGATCGGCGATGGCGCCCCTGATCGTGTTGAGATCGGCCTCCAAGGCGCGCTTGAGGATATCGCGGCCTTCGGCCAGTTTCTCGACCTGGCCGGAAACCAGTCCGTCGATGCTCGAGCGGCTTTCGGCCAGCTTGGCAAGATCGTCTTCCAAGGCGCGCTTGAGGATGTCGCGACCCTCAGCCAGCTTCTCGACCTGGCCGGCGACCAGCCCGTCGATGCTCGAACGGCTCTCTGCCAGCCTGGCAAGATCGTCCTCGAGCGCTTTCGACAGGGCCGAACGGTCTTCGGCAAGCTTGTTCATATGTTCGGAGACGACGCCCCGCACGGTCTCGAGATCGGTCTCCAGTGCCCGCGACAGCTGACCACGGTCTTCCGCCAGCTTTTCGGACTGGCTGGCGATGACGCCCTTGACGGTGCTCAGATCGGCTTCGAGCGCACGCTTGAGGATGTCGCGGCCCTCTGCCAGCTTTTCGACCTGGCCGGCAACCATCACATCGATGCTCGAGCGGCTTTCGGCCAACTTGGCGAGATCGTCTTCGAGCGCCTTCGAAAGGGTCGAACGGTCTTCGGCGAGCTTGTTCATGTGATCGGAGACAACGCCCCGCACGGCCTGCAGGTCGCTCTCCAGTGCCCGCGACAACTGGCCACGGTCTTCCGCCAGCTTTTCGGACTGGCCGGCGATGACGCCCTTGATAGCGTTCAGGTCCGATTCCAGCGCGCGCTTGAGGATGTCGCGGCCTTCGGCCAGCTTCTCGACCTGGCCGGCAACCAGCCCGTCGATGCTCGACCGGCTTTCGGCCAGCTTGGCAAGATCGTCTTCAAGCGTCTTCGAAAGCAGGCTGCGATCATCGGCGAGCCTGCCCGAATGATCGGCGATCAGGCTCCTGATGTCGGACAGGTCGTTATCGAGTGACTGGGAAAGCCCGCTGCGGTCTTGCGCCAATTTCGCCGAATGGGCCTCGATGAGGCCATTGATGCCGGCAATGTCGGCTTCCAGCGCACTGGCGAGTATGGCGCGGCCCTCGGCGATCTTTTCGACCTGACCGGCGACGAGGCCGTCGATGCTGGCGCGACTCTCTGCCAGTTTGCCGAGGTCGGCCTCGAGCGCGCGCGAAAGGATGCTGCGGCCTTCGGCGAGCTTGCCGACATGCCCGGCAACCATTTCATCAATTATCGTGCGGGCTTGCACGAGTTTTCCAGAGTCTTCGTTCAAGGCCTGGGCAAGCCTGTTGCGACCCTCTTCAAGGCTTTCGAGATGGCTGCCCAGCGAAGCGTCGATCGCTGCGCGCGATTCATTGACCTTGCGCAGATCCTCTTCAAGGGCGCGCGAGATCAGGCCGCGGCCCTCGGCTAGCTTCTGCACCTGGTTAGCCACCGCTGCGTCGATTTCGGCGCGACCTTCGGCGAACTTCGCCAGATCGGCCTGCATTGCCGCCGCCATCCGGTCGCGGCTTTCGGAAAGCTTGCGGCTGTGGTTCTCGACGGCTTCCTCGATGCCGGCGCGAGCATCGGCAAGCCGCTCGATGTCCGTATCGAACGAACGCGATACGACATGGCGCGCCGCTTCCATGCGCCCGGCGAAATCGCCGGCGCGGGCTTCAAGCATGGTCGAGGTCGATGAAATGATATCGGCCATGTCGGCGCCGATCTGGGTCTTGCCCTGATCGATCATCGCCGACAGCGTCTCCTTGCTATCCTGGAAGGTGTGGGCGATTTCGCGCGCGCGCTCGACCAGCGTCTCGTTGATCTGGCGTGCGCGAGCCTCCAGCGCGGCGTTGAGCTTCTGCGTGCCGGTGTCGAGCGCCTCGGCGCGGGTCTGGAACTCGCTGATCAGCGCCTGGCCACGTTCAGCAAGCGTCCGCTCGATGCCGTTGAGACTGGCTTCGAATTCCGAATTGAGTGTGCGGGCGGCACCGCCGAGCAGCGACACCATGCCGCTCGTGCGGTCGTCGAGCAGGTCGGTCAGTGACCGCGTCAGGCCGTCGGTGGTGTCCGTCAGCTTGGCGATCCGGGTGTCGAGCAGGCTGGCGAAGGCCTCGCCCGACGTCGACAGCCGATCGGTGATCGATTCGAGCCGGCCTTCCACCGAATCGAAGATCGACATCGAGCTTCCGTTGATCCTGTCGATCAGCGTGTCGCCGGATTCGTTGATCGTCATCGACAGCTTGGTCGAGGCGTTGAGAATGCTGTCGCGAATGATATCGCTGGCGGCGTTGATCTCGTCTTTCAGTGTCTCGTGGGCGCCGGTGATCGAGGCGCGCACGCGCTCGGCATGGGTGACGACCGCTTCGCGCTCGCTGCCCAGCCCGTCGACCAGCGAGCGGATGCGGGACTCGTTCTCTGAATAGGAGCGCTCGATCTGGTTCACCTCGCTGTGGACCAGCGTTTCGAGCTCGACGGCACGCGCAAGCGTGCGTTCGATGCCTTCGCCCATGGCTGCCACCTCGCGGCGAACCGCTTGGCCGATCATCATGACGCGATCCTGGGCAAGATTTTCCGGCTCGGCCAGACGGAAGGCCACCTCGGTCATCGACTGCGCGGCAAGGCGCATCTCCTGAGCGCGGCGAATCATCACTGCGAATGCCCAGAACAGGATGACGGGCACGATTGCCGCGACCGCCAGGCCGATCAGCTCGGGACGGGCGAAAAACTGATCGAAGGTGCGGATGTTCCAGATGCCAGGTCCGAACAACAGGTTCGCAAGGCCGCCAGCGCCGGCGATCCAGGCCAGCGAAACGAGAGCCACGACCCAGTAGATCGTGTTCGAGGCGCGCCGATTGAGGGTGTGCAGGAGCGTCTTATAGTCTTTTTGACGATCGTCGTTGGCCGGCGAGAAAGCTGCCGGCTGGGAGCCATTGCGCGTTGCGACAGGACGCAACTCAGCCGGCTTGGTCTTTGGCGCGGGATTTGCGATCTGGCCTTGATTGGCGGCAGGTGCCGCGTTCTGGGTCTGGTCCGGGGCAGGCGCTTCGTTCTGGCTGCGACCTTCGCGCGCCAGCTCGTCGGCGGCTTGCGATATTTGCGCTTCGAGATCTTCCATGGATGCAGCCATGTCGAAGTCGCCGCCGGCATCGCCGCTCAGATCGATATCAAGTGCCTTTTCAAGTTCCCTGGCTACGTCGCTGTCGAGCGTTCTTGTCGTCGTTGGTTTCTTCGCCATGCCTTCGCTACCCTGTACAAGCTGCCGCGGGACTTATGGTTGTGCTTATTGATTCTGCCTAGCGTGTCCCGCGCAGGAGGCTGAAAATGGACCTGTCGTATCGTAATGACACAGCCGGGTAAAGAAAACATGCATTCCGCCCGATACGTAAAACTTTAAATATAAGGTTAACACAGCCGTGATTCCGGCGCCGTTATCGCGACATTTTTCCGGGCCAATCATTAACCCGTTGTCCACCGGATACGCCTAGTTTTTGCGGCGGTCGAAGAACGGAGTCTCAAAGTGATACGTGGCGAAAACGGCATTGCCTTCTCGATGCCCGGCGGCGACGTGTCGGGGACAGCCGGGGCGCGGCCGATCGACCTGGCGCATCTTGCGCGCCAGACGATGGGCGATCGGAGCCTCGAGCAGGAGGTGCTGGCTCTGTTCGTGCAGCAGGCGCTGTCGGTGCGCGACAAGATCGTCGATGCGGATGTCAGGCAGAGGCTGCTATTGGCACACGGGCTCAAAGGCTCGGCGCGCGGGGTCGGCGCCTTCGCCATCGCCGATTGCGCCAGCGCGATCGAATGCCGGCCCGAAGACGCCAGCACGCTGAAGCGGCTTGGCTCGCTGATCGAAGAAGTGCGCGACTTCGTCGCCGCCATCAGCCGATAGCGCTTATTCCCAAAACGCCACACAGCGGCGCTTTGGCGCCGCAGTTGACTTGTCCGGCAGAGTGATTATGTCGGCTCAGACTCCCTTCAGGTGACAAATGACCAAACTGACCTTCATCGCCCATGACGGCACGCATTTTGACGTGGATGCCGAAAACGGCTCGACCGTCATGGAAAATGCGATCCGCAATGCGGTGCCGGGAATAGAAGCGGAATGCGGCGGCGCTTGCGCCTGCGCGACCTGCCATGTTTATGTCGACGAAGCCTGGACGGCGGAGGTCGGCGAGCCGGAAGCCATGGAAGAGGACATGCTGGATTTCGCCTACGAGGTCCAGCCGAACTCGCGGCTGTCATGCCAGATCAAGGTGCGCGACGCCCTCGACGGGCTGGTCGTGCGCGTGCCGGCCCGCCAGGGCTGAAACCGATTTTTGCCGCTGCCGCTTGGCAGCGGGCGAATGGTCATGCAGTGTCGCGCGTTTTCCCATAAAGGCGCATGCTTCATGACGGCTATCAACAAGACAGACGTACTCATTGTCGGGGCAGGGCCTGTCGGCCTGTTTGCGGTGTTCGAGCTCGGCCTCTTCGACATGAAGTGCCATCTGATCGACATACTCGACCGGCCCGGCGGGCAGTGTGCCGAACTCTACCCGGAAAAGCCGATCTACGACATTCCGGGCTGGCCCTCGATCTCGGCACAAGGTCTGGTCGACAAGCTGCTTGAGCAGATCGCGCCGTTCAAGCCCGAATTCACCTATAACCGCATGGTTTCGGGCCTGGAAAGGCTGGACGACGGCAGCTTCCGCGTCACCACCGACGAAAACGAGGTGTTCGAAGCCAAAATTGTGGTGATCGCCGCCGGCGGCGGCTCTTTCCAGCCGAAGCGGCCGCCGATCCCAGGCATCGAACCTTATGAAGGCAAGAGCGTGTTCTACTCGGTGCGCCGGATGGAGGACTTTCGCGGCCATGACCTCCTCATCGTCGGCGGCGGCGATTCGGCGCTCGACTGGACGCTGAACCTGCAGCCGGTCGCCAAGAGCGTGACGCTGGTGCACCGGCGGCCCGAATTCCGCGCAGCGCCCGACAGTGTCAACAAGATGTATGCCATGCAGGAGATGAAGCAGCTGGAATTCCAGGTTGGACAGGTGACTGGCCTGACCGGCAGCGACGGCCAGCTAGTCTCGGCCACGATCAAGGGGCCGGAGGGCGATGTCGAAGTGCCGTGCACGCGGATGCTGCCGTTCTTCGGCCTGACGATGAAGCTCGGCCCAATCGCCGAATGGGGGCTCAACCTTCACGAGAACCTGATCCCGGTCGACACCGAAAAATTCCAGACGTCGGTTCCCGGCATCTTCGCCGTCGGCGACATCAACTGGTACCCCGGCAAGCTGAAGCTGATCCTGTCGGGCTTCCACGAGGTCGCCTTGATGGCGCAAGCGGCCAAGCGCATCGTCAGCCCCGGCGAGCGCATCGTTTTTCAGTATACGACCTCGTCAACCAGTCTGCAGAAGAAGCTCGGCGTGGTCGACTGAACCTCGCCATATTTTTGTCGGGCCGGTCTACTCCGCCAGGGCTGGAGCCACAGCTTCGGCATGGCCGCGAAGCGTTTTCTCCGGCATCAGCCAGAGCGTGATGAGCGACAACAGCAAGATCGCGGCCGCGGCAAGAAAGATCATCACGAACGGCATGGCCGAGGCGATATGGCCGGCCGGCTGCGTGCCTTCGCTGGCCAGCGGCAGGCCGTAACCAAGGGCGACGGCACCAAGCATGGCGACGCCGAGCGCACTGCCCAGCGAGCGGAGGAAGGTGAGAACGCCGGTCGCCACGCCAAGGTGCATGCGATCGACGGCGTTCTGGACCGAGACGGTGGCAGCCGGAAAGGTCGTGCCTGTGCCCAGGCCTACGCAGGTCGTCAACACCTCGACGAGCAACAGTGAGGCATGCCCGGCGACCAGGCTGAGCACGCCGAGGCACAGGATCGAGAAAACAGTTCCGATCATGGCAATGCGCTTATAGTGGAAAAAGCGCGGGATCATTCGCGCGCTGAAGGTCGCACCGGCCACCGTGCCGAGCATCAGCCCAAGCAACGCGGTGCCCGATTGACTGACCGACAGGCCGACGACCGATTGCAGGTAGACCGGCAGATAGACCGACAAGCCGACATTGGCGGCCTGCAGCAGGAACATCGACAATGTGCCGGCGAGAACGATCGGATTGCCGAGCACTTCGAGCGAGATCAGCGGTTCGGCCGCGCGCATGAGCCGCAGCGCGAACGCGCTCCAGAACACCGCCGAGCAGGCGAGCAGTCCAAGGATTTCAGGCGACAGCCACGGATACTCGCTGCCGCCCCAGTTCAAGGCAAGCAGCAGCAGCGAGGTGGCCGCGACCAGAAGCAGCGCGCCGAGGCCGTCGATGCGGTGATGTTTTGCCGCGATCGGCAGCTTCTTGAGCGGGTTGTTGATGATCGCCATGGCCAGCAGGCCGAGCGGAATGTTGATCCAGAAGATCAGCGACCAATGCAGATGTTCGGCGAAGGTGCCGCCGAGCAGCGGCCCGGCGATGCTGGCGACGGCCCATGTGCCCGAGATCCAGGCGGCGTATCGGGCCCTCTCGCGCGGCGGCACGAGGTCGCCGATCACGGTCTGCGTCAGGGCGAACAGGCCACCGCCACCAGCGCCCTGGATCGCCCGGCCGACAACCAGGACCAGCATGTTGGGGGCCGTGGCGCTGACCAGCGAGCCGGCGAGAAAGATCAGGATTGCAGCATAGACGGTCGGCCGGCGACCATAAATATCGGAGATCTTGCCGTAGAGCGGCGCCACGGCGGTCGCGGTCAGAAGATAGCCGGTCACGATCCATGGCAGATATTCGGCATGCCCGAGCAGACGTGCCATCGTCGGCATCGCCGGCGCGACGATGGTCTGGTCGAGCGCCGCCAGCAACATCGACAAAAGCACGCCGCCGATGATGGCGTTTTTCTCGGTTTCGGTCAGCGGCGCGCTGGTTTCCACCATCGTTTGCTTGTCGACAGCCTGGTCCATATCCGTTCATCCATTATGCCTGCGTGCACGTCCGCGACGGGCTGGGAAGCATCTAGTACGCCGATTGGCGTTGCCGGAGGCTGATCCCTGCGAACCTGGCATATGTCGTTCGCTATAGGCCGATTTCGACAGCGGCTCGAAAGTTTTCCGAATCTGGCGCTATGTTTCGGCAAAATTGGCTTTGTCCGACGACGCGGAGTTCAGCCGGGAGCGAGCCGGCCGTTCTCAATGCGCTCGATGCGATAGTGCAAAAGCCGCAGGATGCGGCTTTGGAAATTGGCGCTTTCGACACGATCGAAGCGCATCTGGTCATGGTCGTGTTTGGCAAGCATGGCCGCAGTGATTTTTGCGGCCTCGGCCTTTGCCAGTTCGCAGGTCTTTTCCGGGTAGCTCGCCTTCAAGGCGTCTTCTAGTTCGCGGCCGTGGTTCTTGGCAATCTCGACGTGGCGTTCCTCATGGCGCTTGATGTCGGCGGACAACGTATCCCAGAACAGCCTGACGCCGGCATCGGCTTTGCGCGGGCGGCGCCACTCAGGAAGGATGACCTTGACCTTGACGGTGACGACAGCGTCGGCAATCCAGCACGAGCCCGGCTTTTGCGCATAGCTGACGCGGGTGGTGAACGCCATCTGGGTAGCTCCCGGATGCCGCGACCCGGTGCTTTTCACCTGAGGCCCGAGTTTCGACAGCTGGGTCTCGATGTCGTCGAGCGTCCTGCCGCCGATCGGGAAATAACTATATGTCTTGACGAGCGTTGCAGCGCCGGCCGGGAATGCGGTCAGGGCGAGCACCAGGGCGCAAAGGAGGGATCGTTTCATCGTGTTGCCTCTTTGCCCACCTTGCTTTACCGCCGTCCTCGGCGCAACGGAATTGATCCCCCGCCACGCCGCGGGATCGAACATGGTTGATGGGCAATGATGACAGGGCGATGGCAGTTGGCGCACGGACGCCATCTCGACCTTGGCGGCAAGGCCGTGGTCGTCGGCATCCTCAACATCACGCCGGACAGTTTTTCCGACGGCGGCCTGTTCGATGCGCCGGAAAAAGCAGTGGCCCAGGCGCGCCGCATGGTCGAGGAGGGGGCCTCTGTCATCGACATCGGCGGAGAATCGACACGTCCCGGGGCGTCTGCGGTCTCCGCAAAGGAGGAACAAACCCGCATACTGCCCGTCATCGAGGCGCTGGTGAAGGCCGGCGGAACGCTGATCTCGGTCGATACCTATCGCGAGGATACGGCCCGGCTTGCCGTCCAAGCCGGCGCGCATATCGTCAATGACGTCTGGGGCCTGCAGCGCGAGCCGGGCATTGCCCGCGTCGCGGCCGAAACCGGCGCTGGCCTTGTCGTCATGCACACGGGACGGGACCGGCAGAAACTGCCCGACGTGATTGCCGATCAGCTCTTCTTCCTCAGGAAGTCGCTGGAAATCGCGCGGCGGAGCGGTGTTGCCGACGATCATATCGTGCTCGATCCGGGCTTCGGCTTTGCCAAGGAGACGGCAGCGGAAAATCTTGACCTGATGGCACGGTTTTCCGAGCTTCATGCGCTGGGTTTTCCACTGATGGCCGGCACATCGCGAAAGCGCTTTATCGGCACCGTCACCGGCCGCGACGCAGCCGCAAGAGGCGCCGGGACCGCGGCCACCAGCGTCATCCTGAGGCTCAAAGGCGCGCATCTCTTTCGCGTCCACGATGTCGCAATCAACGTGGATGCGCTGGCCATCGCCGATGCTATGCTGGCACGTGAGATCGGGGAAAGCTGAGCCATGTATGTCATCCGCATGAAGAACTGCGCCTTCTTTGCCCGGCACGGTGTGCTGGACGAAGAAGAGACGCTCGGCCAGCGCTTTTATGTCGATGCGGCACTCATGGTGGATCCCGGGCGGGCGCTGGTCGAGGATTCCATTGAGGACACCGTCAATTACGGCATCGCCTTTGCGGTCATCGAGAAGATCATTACCGGCGAACGGCGCTTTCTGATCGAAGCGCTGGCGCTCGAAGTGGCGAGGGCGCTGACGGCGCGGTTTCCGCAGATCAAGAAGGCCGAGATCACCGTGCGCAAGCCGAACGCCCCGGTGCCGGGTGTGCTCGATCATGTCGAGGTGACCGTTGTCTGGCCAGAATAGTAACAACAACAACACCGTCTATCTCAGCCTTGGCGGCAATCTCGGTGATCCGGCGAAGTCGATGGCTGCGGCACTGGGCATTCTGGATGCCAACGAGAGAACACGCGTCGTTGCCGTTTCGTCGCTCTACCGCACGCCGCCCTGGGGCAAGCTCGATCAGCCGGATTTCCTCAACGCGGCGGCCGAAATCTCGACGGCGCTCGCGCCGCGGGCTTTGCTCGACCTTTGCCTCGACGCCGAGCGAAAACTGAAGCGGGTGCGCGAGGAGCGCTGGGGTCCACGCCTGATCGATATCGACATTCTGGTGTTCGGCGACCGCATCATCCACGAGACCGGACTGGAGGTGCCGCATCCGCGCATGCTGGAGCGCGCCTTCGTGCTGGCGCCGCTGGCAGAAATTGCGCCGGAGCTTGTGGTCGACGGCAAGAGCGTATCGGAGCGGCTGGCCGCCGTCGACACATCGGGCATTGAACGGCTGGCGTCAGGCCGGGATTGGTGGAAAACCTGATGCTGTCGCCATCGGTGCCTGAAATCAGCCGGAGAACCCACCTCCGTCGAGGAACATTTGTTCGTCCGGTGTCGTCTCGCGGCCAAGCATCCTGTTTCGATGCGGAAAGCGGCCGAAGCGCTGGATGATGTCGCGATGCTCGATCGCATATTTCAGATAGATCGGGGCTTTGGCGGCGGTAAGCTCTACCGATTTGAGCTGATCGGCGAGGTCCTCCGAATGCTCATAGGGCAGATAGAGAAAAACGCGGAGCTCTTCGTCGAGTGCCAGGTCATGGCCGGCAGCGATCGCTTTCCCGGCGAAATGCCGCGCCAGCGGGTCCGTGGCGTACATGTGGCCGGTGGCGCGAAAGCAGTTTCGCGGAAACTGGTCGAGCAGGATCATCAGTGCCAGCGACCCTTCGGCGTGTTCGGACCAGCCGTCGCATTCGCGGCGGGCGGCGGCAAAGTGCAAATCGAGAAACCGGGTGCGGAAGTCGGCATCAAAGGCGTCGTTCTTCTCGAACCACGCGTCCTCCCCGGCGTCGCGCCAGAATCTGGTGATGGAGACAGCGCGCTCGTCCAGTTCGTTCATCATTCGCGTCTTTCCAACGTTTAATCGGCCGGCTCGGATTTCTGCAGCACGCCGGCCGTCTCCTCGTTGAGCGCCTGGCCCACGCGCCGTGGCGTGCTGAGCGGCGTCGGGATGGGGGTGCCGATATTGCCTTTGAGGAAGCGCCGCCCGGCGCGGATGCCTTCTGCCTGTTGAAGTTCGAAACGGGCAGCATCGCGGCGGCGGACGTCCTCGACTACCTCGGCGACCTCTTCCGGATCGACGCCGAGAGCTTCCAGTGTCGAGCCGCCGAAGACAAGCGCCGATTCGAACGTCTCGCGGAGCTGATAGTCGACGCCGGCACGAATGAGCTGCAATGCCGTGCCGCGGTCGAAAGCCCGCGCCAGCACCGTCAGCAACGGAAACTCCGCCTTGATGAGCTCGGCGATGCGCACGGCGGCATCGGGCTTGTCAACGCAGATCAGCACGGCGCGTGCGCGCCCGGCTCCCGCGGCACGCAGAATGTCCAGCCGCGTGCCGTCGCCGTAATAGACCTTGAAGCCGAAATCGGCCGCCGCCTGGATCATCTCGACCTCATTGTCGATGATCGACACATCAATCCCGCGCAACAAAAGCGGCTGGCTGGCGATCTGGCCGAACCGGCCAAAGCCGATGATCAGCACGCTGCCGGTCAGGCCTTCGGCGACATCGACGCCTTCAAGCGACTGCTCGTCGCGTGGCGTCAGATACCGCAATGCTATGATCGCTAAGGGCGTCAGCACCATGGAAATGATGACGATGGCGGTCAGCATCGCATTGGCCTGGCTATCGATGATACCGACAGCCGCCGCTGCGGAATAGAGGACGAAGGCGAATTCGCCGCCTTGCGCCATGAAGACCGCGCGCTCGAGCGCTTCCCGGTGGCCGGTTTTGAGAATGCGGGCGACGATATAGATGCCGATCGCCTTCATCATCATGTAGGCGACGACATAGATGGCAATGAGCTGCCAGTTGACGACGACCACATGCAGGTCGAGCGACATGCCGACGGCGAGGAAGAACAGTCCGAGCAGAATGCCACGGAACGGTTCGATGTCCGCCTCCAGCTGATGGCGGAAGGTCGATTCCGACAAAAGCACGCCGGCCAGGAAGGCGCCCATCGCCATCGACAGGCCGGAAAGCTGCATGGCGAGCGCCGACCCGAGCACGACCAGAAGGGCGGCTGCGGTCATCACCTCACGGGCGCGCGCATCCGCCAGGATACGGAAGAACGGATTGAGCAGATAGCGTCCTGCAAGCACCAGCCCGACGATCGCGGCAAGGCCGATGCCGACCTCCGTCAACCGATCCGACAGGCTCATGTCGGCGCCGCCCGGCGCGAGGAAGGCGATCAGCGCCAGCAGCGGCACGATGGCCAGGTCTTCCAAAAGCAGGACCGAGACGATGCGCTGGCCCTTGGGCGTGGCCAGGTCGCCGCGTTCTTCCAGCAATTGCATGACGATTGCCGTCGAGGTGAGTACGAAACCGGCGCCGGCGACGAAGGATTGCGCGATCGGGAAACCTCCCGCCAGGCCGACGCCGGTCAGCAGGACCGCGCAGAAGCCGACCTGCAGCGCGCCAAGCCCGAAAATCTCGCGGCGCATGCCCCATAGCCGTGACGGCTGCATCTCCAGCCCGATAATGAACAGGAACATGACGACGCCGAGTTCGGCGACATGAAGAATGGCTTCCGATTCGGAAAAAATGCGCAGCCCGAACGGACCGATCACGACGCCGGCCGTCAAATAGCCGAGGATGGAGCCAAGTCCGATACGCCTGAAGATCGGCACCGCAACCACGCCGGCGGCAAGCAGCGCCACCACCTGGATCAGATCGCCGTTCGATGCCTCTGCCGCCATGCCTGCCGTTCCGCTCTCTTGCAACAAGCGGCCAAGATAGGGGCTTCGGGGCGGATCGAACAGTGCGAATCCGGCGCGTTGTGAAGGCGATATTGCAGGCGCACTGAACAGGATAATGGGCTCCCGCGCGTTGCTTGTTCCAGCAATCCGGCGCTAAGGACGCCCGGCTTCGGCCAGTGAAGGGCGAGCGACGATCAAGTCGCGGCCCTTTCAGGCGGTGACAACCAAGTATCAGGGCGGCACGACAGCAGCCGAGGCCTGCAAGGCCTATGACGAGGTGATTGCCGCGATCGAGGGCTGAGCACTTATTTGCAAATCAAAAGAGGGCGGCGCCGTTTGGCCGCCGCCCTTCTCACGCTGAAAGTCAGTTCGGAGTTATGGAGCCGACCTCGACTGCATCGATCCGCTTCAGCTTCATGCCGATGACCGGGACCAGCTGCTGGTCGACGCGCACGGCAACGGTCACTGTCATCGAATTGTCGTCGGGGACAAGCGCCTGCATCACGCCGCGCAACTGATTGCGATTGATGGTGAAAACCACCTTGTGCGCATCGACGACATTGCCGCCGATAATGTCGAGGCCGGAGCCGGCGGCCCCGCCCATAAAGCTGCCCTTGTAGCCCTGCCGGCCCTTGTGTTCGATCGTTGCCGACATCTGCTGGGTGAACATGCCTACCCGACAGCCGCCGTCGAGCGACATGCCGACCTTGCCGTCAGGCGTCGAGCCGATGAAGCTGCAGGTGAATTTCGTGCCCTTGTATTTGCCGGCAACGATTTCCCCGGGGCCGACCCATTTGCCTTCGACCGACCGAAAGAACTGCTTGTCCGGTTCCGCCGCCGAGGTCTTTCCGGCAATGCCGACGGTTGCGACAAGCGCGAGCGCCACGGGCAGCCCGCTGGACAGAATAACGCTTTTCATCGACGACACCCGGCAACAAAGAGACTGGTTTGGACGCTTCCGACCATGGACAAGATTGGTTAATGCTTTGTCACCCCAAGGCAATAGTCACGTTCCGGAAGCGGATGTTTCTTTTTCTTTCTTTGCTGCAAAGGAGGTCAGCGCGGAGAGGAAATCGCCCAATCCGGGCCGCCTGACCGCGTAAAAGGGCAGGGGCCTTGCGGTTTCCATCGCTGCAATGCCGATGCGCGCAGTCATCATGCCGTTGACGACGCCTTCGCCGAGCTTGGCCGAGAGCCGGGCGGCAAGGCCGTGGCCGACGATCTGCTGGACGAAACTGTCGCCGACGGCGATCGACCCGGTGACCGCGAGATGGGCCAGAACGCTGCGCGCCAGGCGAAAAAAGCCAAGCGTGCCGGGGCGGCCGCCATAAAGCTCCGACAGCCGGCGAATCAACCGGCCGGCTTCGAACACGACATAAGCGACGTCGACCAGCGCGCGGGGGCTGACCGCGGTCACCAGGGAGACGCGCTTCGCCGCTTCGAGGATCATCACCCTGGCGCGGGCATCGAGCGGGCCGAGTATCTCGGTCTCGGCCAGCCGCACCAGATTGCCGCCGTCAATGATCTCGCCACGCAATTCGGCCAGCGAGCGCCTGCCGGCCGCGGTTTCAGGCTTGGCCGAGACAAAGACCGACAACTCGTCGGCCACGGCGCGGGCGGCCTTCGGATCGTCACGGGCAATCGCATCGAGCGCCCGCTTCTGCAACTTTTCGACCTCGGCAAGGCGGGCAATCGCCATGAATTCGCGCACGAGGATGATCAGAAGCGCCAGGATGGCGATCGCGGCCATAGCGGCAGCCAGCCAGCCCAGCCACTCGGCGCGCTCGAACAGATCGCGAATCAGCTGGTCGGTCCAGAGGCCGACGGCGAGCGAAACCAGAACGCCCAGCGCGCCGAAGAACAGGCTGCCAAGCAGCGAACGTTTTCGCGGCGCAATCGCCGGCGGCGGTTCGGCAACGACGATATCAGGCTCGTCGAAGACGTCGGTCTCCGCCGGTGTGACCACGGCAAGATCCGCCGTCACGGTACGCGGCTTTCGCGCCGGCGCGGTCTCGGACGGAGCATGGTGAGCCGTCGAGTCTTCCTTCTGCTGGGGCTCCGGCTCTATGCGAAAGGCCGCCGGTCTGCGGGGCGCACTCATGCGAGATGATCTCCGATCAGGAACTGCAGCGCGCGGTCGAGCCTGATATGTGGCAGCGACAGCGTCACGCCCTCGGCGGTGCGCTCGAGTTTCGGCGGGCGAAAGCGCACGAAGCGGATCGCGGGGTCGTCATTGTTCTGCCGGCGGGTCGATTCGGAAACGTCGAACACCGCATCAACTTTCTCCGGCAAATCACCGGGAAATATGGCTGTTTCGGTCTTTCCGTCAAAGGTTTCGCCATCGATGTTTTCGCCGCGCAATGGCGTGCCGATAATGACCGGCAAAGTCTCGCGGCCCTGCTTGACCGTGCCTTCCCGGGTCGCGCGCATGGCAGCCAAAGCGACGACGTCGACGTCGGCGCCGGTGAAATTCGCCCGCGCCACGGCTCGGTCGGCTAGCCGCCGCACGATCGCCTGCAGCCGGTCGTGGCTTTCGTGGTGCAGATGGTCGGCCTTGGTCGCGGCCAGCAATATACGGTCGATACGCCTCGAAAACAGGTCGCTCAGGAAATTGCCCCGGCCGGGCCGGAAACAGGACAGAATTTCGGTGACCGCGCGCTCCAGATCGGCCATCGCACCGGGGCCGGCATTCAATGCCTGCAATGCGTCGATGAGCACGATCTGGCGGTCGAGACGCGTGATGTGTTCGCGAAAGAACGGTTTGACGACATGCGTCTTGTAAGCCTCGTAGCGCCGCTCCATCATAGCCTGCAGCGATCCCGAGCGGGCGCGCCGGCCGCCCAGATTCGGCAGCGGCGCGAAGGTGAGAGCGGGCGAGCCTTCAAGATCGCCAGGCATCAGGAAGCGGCCGGGCGGCAAGGTCGAAAGCGCCCGCTCGTCGACTTTGCAGGCCTTGAGATAGGCCGCGAAGCTCTCAGCGAGACGGCGCGCCGTCATCTCGTCGGCCTCGGCGTTGGGGTCGACCGTGTCGGAGAGCGCCCGCCATTCCCGCGAAAGGTCGACACGCACCGGCAACACGGCCATCTCGAAGGCCTCACGCGAAAAATCGGCGTAGGACTTGCCGAGCAGCGGCAGGTCGAGCAGCCATTCGCCGGGATAATCGACGATGTCGACCGACAATTTGCCGGCGGAAAACATGCGGCTCCAGCCAGAGGCCGATTCGTATTCGATGGTGAGCCTCAGTTCGGAAATCGCACGCGTCGAATCCGGCCAGACGCGATCGTCGACAAGAGCCGCGATGTGATCCTCGTACTGGAAGCGTGGTACCGCGTCGTCCGGCTGCTCTTCGAGAAAAGCCCGGGCGATGCGCCCCGATTTTTGTGCCTCAAACAGCGGCAAGCGTCCGCCATGGACGAGATTGTGCACAAGGGCCGAGATGAACACGGTCTTGCCGGCGCGGGACAGCCCGGTCACGCCAAGACGCAGCGACGGAGCGAAAAGCCCGGCAGCGCGGCCTGACAACGTATCCAAGGCAATCTTCGCCTCGTCGGTAAAAGTCGTCAGCGATGATGCCAAATCTGTTCTCGCGGGCCGGTCAGCATCCGATATAGGCTTTGATGCGCGGCTTTGAAATGGCCTCAGATATCGGCAGGCGTCAGGAAGGCTTCGAGATAGCCGGTGCCTGGCGCAGCCTCGGCAAGTCTGCCGTTGAACCGGACCACTGCAAGTGCGGAGGTCGGGAAGCCGTGGTTCAGCATGGCCCGCGCGGTCTCGTTGCCGTCGCCTGAGAGCGCCATGGCGAGATCCTCAATCATCGGATTGTGGCCGATGACGAGCAAGGCATCCAGCCCGCCATTCTGCCGGATGGCAGTGAGGTACGCGGCGGCATCGTCGCTGTAGAGGGTGTCACAGAACAGCACCCGGCCCGTGTCCGTGTGGCCAGCCAGGCTTTCCAGCGTCTGGCGGGCGCGCTTGGCGCTTGAGCAAAGGGTGAGGGCCGGTGCGTATTTGCGGGAACGCATCAGGACGCCCATCGCTTCGGCATCGGCGAAGCCGGATGGATCGAGCGGGCGGTCGAAGTCAGCCACGCCAGGCAGCGCCCAGCCGGCCTTCGCATGCCTCAGCAGGTACAGTCTGGTCACCGGATCCCCGTTGTGCCGGGCACCGAACCCGTCAGCACGCCGCAGGATTTGCCATCAGAAGAGCTCCGTGCGCAATGGCAAGCGCCCCTCAAGCATAGCGAATCATGTACGGATTCGGTCGTATTCTTCGCAAAAAGGGCATCGCCGATCCGTTTTGTCCGAGACTAACAATTGCGTGAAACTGTCGTCGATTGACCTTGTGCAGCTTTCGGTCCGCGAATATATAGGCGCCAAATTTGGGGTTTGTTGGGTGAGTCGAATGAACGACATCGTTACCGCCGATTACGTACCCTCCGAAGACGAGCCGTTCATGAACGAGCGGCAGAAATCCTACTTTCGCATGAAGCTCGTCACCTGGAAGAACGACATCTTGCGCGAAGCGCGCGAAACTCTCGAAATCCTGCAGCAGGAAAACGCCAACCACCCCGACCTCGCCGATCGCGCCTCCTCAGAAACCGACCGCGCCATCGAACTTCGCGCCCGCGATCGCCAGCGAAAACTCATCTCCAAGATCGATTCGGCCCTCCAGCGCCTTGACGAAGGCACTTACGGTTATTGCGAGGAGACGGGCGAGCCGATCGCGCTGAAGCGGCTCGACGCGCGCCCGATCGCGACCTTGTCGATCGAGGCACAGGAGCGCCATGAGCGGCGCGAGAAGGTCTACCGCGACGACTGAGTCGCCGGGAAAAAACAGCGGCATCGGTAAAGCGTTCAAAATGGCCGGTTTTCCGGCCATTTTCATTGGCCGTTCGCTATCGGCCTATCTTTTCTGATTGGACAACTCGCCGAGGAGCTTCGTCATCTCGTCGTCGAGAGAGGGTGATGCCTTCGCCACCGGCTTGCTCGGCGTTTGGCTGAAGCGTGGCTCGTCGAGGGAAACCTCCAGCTCCTTCATCAGCGCATCGTCAATCGACTCGTGCTGTGCCGGCGGCTCGTATCTTGCCGGGGAGTCCTGTCTTGCCGGCGGCTGCGCATGCCGCGAGGCACTGGCGTTGACGGATCCATAACTTGGCAACGGCGTGACGTTCGATGCCGGTTTCGGCGCCGGCGCCGGCATTGTTGCCGGCATCGTCGCCGTCTGGCGGGCTCGGACAGGGGTCGCGGTTACGCTTGCCGGCTGCGGTGGCGCTTGCCTCACCGGCGCGGCTGTGGTCGAAGCAGACCTTGCTGCCGGCTGGTGGCCGTTGTCTCCGGTCAATGCCGGGCGCCGCAACGCCGAGAGCCTGATGTCGCGCTCGACGACGACGTCGGTCGGACCACCGATCAATAGCAGGTGCTCGATATCGTCACGGCGCACCAGCACCAGCCGCCGGTGACTGTCGACCGCTGTGGCATCCATGACAGCCAGCCGCGTCTTGCGGTTCCTGCCGCCGGCGACGAATGTCCCGAACGTCAGGCTGCGGACCAGCCTGATGATAAGAAGAATGATGAGCAGAAGGACAAGTACTGCAAACGTCCATAGGATTGCTGCGGCATAACCAGGACCCGCCACGCCATCCAGCCATTGCAGCATTGGTTCCCCCAAAATCAGCTTTCGAAGAGAAGCGACACTAGACTGTTGCGGCAGGCCACCGCAAGTTGCCTTTCATGCTTCGTGAACAGCTTGAAACGCCGGGAGCCGAACGGCGTCATTTTTAGCGGACATCTGCAGCCGGGCCTTTTCCCAACCCTGAGAATATGATTCAACCGACACCGGAATTCACGAGCAGGGGGCACATGGCCAAGGAAGCGCGCGGCGATTTCTATCCGGTACCTATCGTCGACCAGAACACGCGACCGGGAGCGGTCACCCGGCTCATCGTCTTCATCGTCGTCCTGACTGGGGCAGCGATCGTCTTCGGCCTTTTCCGCGAGCGCCTTGGCGATCCATTCCTGCTTGGCATGCTTGGCGTGCTGGCGATGATCGGCGTCGGCTTTCTATTCGCCACTGCGATCGGCTTCGTGCACATCACGCCGCGCTCGACAAGCGACGAACTGTCGAAAGCTTTCGTCGATTCGATGTCGCAAGGTCTCCTGGTCACCGACACCAAAGGCCGTATCATCTACGCCAACCGGACCTATGCCGATATGACGGGTGCCGAGTCGGCCGCCGACCTCAAGACCGTCGAAGGTTTGCTTTCAGACGTTCCCGAGGCCTCGGTGACCATATACCGGCTGGCGTCAGGCCTGCGGGACGGCCAGCCGGGCGACGGCGAGTTTCGGCTCGCGCAGTCCATTCGGCCAGGCGCCGAACCGGGCGCGCGCTGGTACCGCGTTCGGGCCCGCGCCTTCAGCGTTCCCGGCCAGCGGCTGCCCATGCTTGCCTGGCAGCTTGCCGATATCTCGCGGGAACGGGCCGAGCAGGAGCGGTTCTTTCTCGACCTGCAAAAGGCGATCGATCACCTCGACCATGCGCCGGCCGGTTTCTTTTCGGCCGACCAGGAAGGCCGCGTCACCTATATCAACGCGACCCTTGCGGAGTGGCTGGGCATCGACCTGGCCAGCTTCACTCCCGGCGCAATCACCTTGCCGGAGATCGTCGCCGGCGACGGCATGGCGCTGGTCCGTTCGGTCAAGGCCGACGCTGGTACCACGCGCAATGCCGTTATCGACCTCGATCTGACGACGATGACCGGCGAGGCGCTGCCGGTGCGCTTCATGCATCGTGTCTCGGCCAGCCGAGAGGGTCTCAACGGCCCGACTCGCACCATCGTGCTCAACCGGACGCAAGGCGAGGACGCTTCGGCCGACCTCCGCGCATCGGAAATACGCTTCACGCGGTTCTTCAACTCGACGCCGATGGCGATAGCCGGCGTCGACCATGCCGGCCGCATCCTGCGCACCAATGCGCCATTCCTGTCGCTGTTTTCCTCGGTCGTCGACCGCGACGCGGTCGATCGGCGTGTGCGGCTGGATACGGTGATCCACGAGCGCGACCGGCCGGCTTTCGCCGCGGCCTTCGAAAAGGCACGCCAGCAACAGGCTGACATCGAGCCGATCGATACGGTGCTGCCCGGCAATGAGGAGCGCCACATACGCTTCTACGTCAACGCGGTCGCAGACGGTACCGGTGGCGAGGGCGCCGAGGAATCGGCCATCGTCTATGCCGTCGAGACCACTGAGCAAAAGGCCCTCGAGGGCCAGATGGCGCAGAGCCAGAAGATGCAGGCGGTCGGCCAACTCGCCGGCGGCATCGCGCATGATTTCAACAATGTGCTGACCGCCATCATCATGGCCTCGGACCTGCTGTTGACCAACCACCGGCCGTCCGATCCGTCGTTCCCGGACATCATGAACATCAAGCAGAATGCCAACCGGGCGGCCTCGCTGGTGCGGCAGTTGCTGGCCTTCTCGCGCAAGCAGACGCTGCGGCCGGAGGTGCTCAACCTGACCGACGTGCTCGCCGATCTCAGAATGCTGCTTGCCCGGCTGGTCGGCAACGATATCAAGCTCAAGATCGACCATGGCCGCGACCTGTGGCCGGTCAGGGTCGATATCGGGCAGTTCGAGCAAGTGGTGGTCAATCTTGTGGTCAATGCGCGCGATGCGATGCCGGCCGGCGGCGACCTCACGGTGCGCACCCGCAACGTCAGCGCCGGGGAATGCAAGACCTTTTCCTACCGCGAACTTACTCCGGCCGACTATGTGCTGGTCGAGGTCGAGGACAGCGGCAGCGGCATCGCGCCTGATGTGCTGAAAAAGATCTTCGAGCCCTTCTTCACGACAAAGGAGGTTGGCAAGGGAACCGGACTCGGCCTGTCCATGGTCTATGGCATCATCAAGCAGACAGGCGGCTTCATCTTCTGCGATTCCGAAGTCGGCAAGGGATCGGTGTTCCGCATCTTCCTGCCGCGGCACATTGCGGAGGCAAGGAAGGCGGGCGAGGCTGGAGAAGTGCCGGCCGCCCCTGCCAAGATCACCGACTCAGCCAAGGATCTGTCGGGCTCGGCCACGGTGCTGCTGGTTGAAGACGAGGACGCCGTGCGCATGGGCGGCATGCGGGCGCTGAAATCGCGCGGCTACACCGTCCACGAGGCGTCGTCGGGCGTCGAGGCGCTTGAAGTCTACGAAGCGCTCGGCGGCAAGGTCGACGTCGTGGTGTCGGACGTGGTGATGCCGGAAATGGATGGCCCGACGCTGCTTGGCGAATTGCGCAAACGGCAGCCCGACATCAAGTTTATCTTCGTGTCCGGCTATGCCGAAGACGCGTTCGCCAAGAACTTGCCGGCCGACGCGCATTTCGGCTTCTTGCCGAAGCCGTTTTCGCTCAAGCAATTGGCCACGATCGTAAAGGACATGCTGGAATCCTGACCCTTCCAACGCTCCGCTTGCGCATTGTCGTGAGACTGCCATGATTACAGGCGAAACGGGCGACGGGTTTTGGAAAGCATGCCGTGACGCCACACAACGAGGCTAGCAAAGGCGACTACGCAAGCACGGTGCTGCTGCCGGGCGACCCGCAGCGCGCTGAATGGATGGCGGAGACCTTTCTGGAAGCGCCGCGCTGCGTCAACCGCCGCCGCGGCGCGCTCGGCTTTACCGGGTTGTTTCGCGGCAAGCCTGTCAGCGTCCAGTCCACCGGCATCGGCGTCCCGTCATTCCTGGTCTACGTGCATGAGCTGCTGGACTTCTACGGTGCGAAAACGTTGATCCGCACCGGCACCTGCGGTGGCCTGACCGCCGAGATGGCGCTGCGCAGCCTGGTGATCGCACAATCGGTGCGCGGCGAAAATGCCGAGAGCGGCCAGGTTTTTGGGCTCTATCGTGCCGATGCCGGCCCCGATCCTGCATTGTTGGCCCAGGCGTTGGCCCGCGCTGCGGAACTCGGCATCGACCATCGGGCCGGACTGACGATCTGCAGCGATATTTTTTATCATCCGCTGGGGCGCGAACGCTTTGCCGAAGCACAGGCACAGGGGGCGCTCGCCGTGGATATGGAAACCAGCGCACTCTACCGCATTGCGGCCGATTTCGGCGCCCGGGCGCTGTCCATCCTGACCGTCGTCGACAACGTGGCAACCGGCGAGCAGACCGACTATTCCGAACGCCAGGGGCTTTTCACCGATATGACCCGGCTGGCGCTCGACATGGCGGCGGAGAGCTAGGCGGCTTCTACTTCGGAGTAGGGAAGCTCGCCAGGTTCCGTACTTTTCAACGCTTCGTGCAGGTCGAGGCGGTAAAGGCGCCGTCTGGCTGCTTCATGATGATGTCGAAGGACGGGGTGGTTCCGCTTTCCAGCGTCGCTTGCGTAAGCGAGATCGAGTTGCCACCGCTGGTGTAGCCGCCCAGCGGACCCAGCCAGGTAATCACCCCGTCTGCATCCATCTGGTAGTTATAACTCTGCGGCGCGGTGCCGAAGCTAACCGGACCGCTATAGACGTTTCCGTTGATGGTGATGTCGCCGAGGCTGAGGAACATGCCTAGCAGATAGACTTCGCAATGATATGAGCCGTCCGGCAGCTTGCCGTCGCTGAAGCCTGCGCGCGCTACGGTCGTCGTCGCCAGCAGAAGCATGGTGATGAAAATGCAAGACGTTCGGAAGGCCATGGCGTCGCTCGTTTAAGGGTTCGAACTTGCCCCATTTCGCTGCGACGCTGCAATCCTCGCCAGCGCTCATATGATGCTGCTCAAAATTCGGGCATTGGCCTGTATATGAGTAAAACTTAGGCTGGTACGAGTGATCTTTTCTCATTTCAAACCTGGCAGGCGAGGTTCATCTCCTGCGGCTAATACATTAACCGACTGACAGGGCTGGGAAATCTCAAACCCTCCGATCTTTCGCCGGTGATTGGCACAGCCGTTGCATGGTCTGTTCCGATGCAGTTAACCAGCTTGGGAGTTTAAAAGTATGAGGGGCAGTTTCTCGACAATAACAAAAATGTTTTCGGCCGGCGTGGTCACCGCCGGCCTGCTGATGAGCGTTCCCGCCAAGGCGGCCGACGACACCATCAAGGTCGGCATCCTCCATTCGCTGTCGGGAACCATGGCGATCTCGGAGACGACGCTGAAAGACGCCATGCTGATGCTCATCGAAGAGCAGAATGCCAAGGGTGGCCTGCTCGGCAAGAAGCTCGAGGCGGTGGTCGTCGATCCGGCTTCCAACTGGCCGCTGTTCGCCGAAAAGGCGCGCGAGCTGATCTCCAAGGACAAGGTCGCGGCGGTGTTCGGCTGCTGGACCTCGGTGTCGCGCAAATCGGTGCTGCCGGTGTTCAGCGAACTCGACAACATCCTTTTCTATCCCGTCCAGTATGAGGGCGAGGAGAGCGAACGCAACGTGTTCTACACCGGTGCGGCGCCGAACCAGCAAGCCATTCCCGCGGTCGACTATCTGATGAGCGAGGACGGCGGTTCGGTGAAGCGCTGGGTTCTCGAAGGCACCGACTACGTCTACCCGCGCACCACCAACAAAATCCTCGAGGCCTATCTGAAGGCCAAGGGCGTCGCTGCGGAAGACATCATGGTCAACTACACGCCGTTCGGCTTCTCCGACTGGCAGACCGAAGTTTCGGCGATCAAGAAGTTCGGCTCGGCCGGCAAGAAGACCGCCGTGGTCTCGACCGTCAATGGCGACGCCAACGTGCCGTTCTACAAGGAGCTCGGCAACCAGGGCATCAAGGCCGAGGACATCCCGGTCATGGCCTTCTCGGTCGGCGAGGAAGAGCTTGCCGGTCTGGACACTGCGCCGCTGGTCGGCCATCTCGCCGCCTGGAACTATTTCGAGAGCGTCGACACGCCCGAGAACGCGAAGTTCATCGCCGACTGGCACAAATTCATCAAGAACGACAAGCGCACCACCAACGACCCGATGGAAGCCCATTATATCGGCTTCAACATGTGGGTGAAGGCGGTCGAGAAGGCCGGCACCACCGATCCGGACAAGGTAATCGACGCCATGGTCGGCGTCTCGGTGCCGAACCTGACCGGCGGTTATTCGACGATGATGCCGAACCATCACATCACCAAGCCGGTGCTGATCGGCGAAATCCAGGCCGACGGCCAGTTCGAAACCGTTTCGCAGACGCCCGGCCTGGTGATGGGCGACGAGTGGTCCGACTATCTGCCTGACTCCAAGGACCTGATCTCCGATTGGCGCGCGCCTCTGTCCTGCGGCAACTTCAACGTTGCCACCGGAAAATGCGGCGGCAAGGGAACCAACTGATCCTCCCGGTCTGTCCTCCCAGACCCGCAAGCCTCCGGGCAGGCTCCTCCTCCAGCCTGCCCGGAAGGCAACATTCAATCTTCAAGAGCCACCAGAAACCAATGATCCTGATCCGCGCGATTGGCCTGATGCTGCTCCTTCTCCTGGGGACGCTGCTGCCGTCGAACGCCAGCGAAGCAGATCTGCGCGTCGTCATCGCCAAATTCGCCACCGCCGCCAATTTTCCGGCGATAGAAGCCGTGGTGCGGGAGCTTGCGGCTTCCGGCGATCCGGCCGTAGAACGGCCGCTTGCCGCGCTTGCGGAGGGCAGCCTTTACGTGCGCAAGGCCGATTCACTGGTTTTTGTCGGCAAGGAGAGCGGCGACGGCATCGAGCTGCTCGATGCGCTTACCGGCGAAGGATCGGGCGAAGCTGCAAAGGCCGACATCACCAAGATCAAGGTCAACAACACGCTGCGCCGCGTCATTCGCGATGCGTTGGGCACGCTGACGCTCGGCTCCAAGGACCCGGCCGTGCGCATTGCCGCCGCCGACACAATGTTCAAGACGCCGGACGCGGCAAACATCGAGCCGCTCGACACCGCGATCGCCAATGAGAGCGTGGCAAGCGTCAAGGCGCTGCTAGAACAGGCCCGCGCCGCGTCGATTCTCGTTTCCGACAGGCCGGAGGCCGACAAACTGGCGGCAATCGCGCTCATCAGTGCGCGCGGCGACCGCGATGCGGTGTCGCTGCTCACGTCGGTAGAGGCCAGTTCCGAAGGTGCGGTGAAGGACGCGGCGACCGCGGCGATCGCCGACATCAACTCGACGCTGGCGCTGTGGGATGCCGGCCAGAACATCTGGTACGGCATATCGCTCGGATCGGTGCTGCTGCTGGCGGCGATTGGCCTTGCCATCACCTTCGGCGTCATGGGCGTCATCAACATGGCGCATGGCGAGATGGTCATGCTCGGCGCCTACACGACCTTCGTCGTGCAGGAGGTTATTCGCAATTCCTTTCCCGGCCTGTTCGACTGGTCGCTGGTCATCGCCCTGCCGCTGGCCTTCCTGGTGGCGGCGCTCGTCGGCCTTGTCATCGAGCGCGGGCTGATCCGCTATCTCTACGGTCGGCCGCTGGAAACCCTGCTGGCGACATGGGGTGTGTCGCTGATCCTGCAGCAGGCCGTACGCACCATCTTCGGGCCGACCAACCAGGAGGTAGGCAACCCGTCATGGATGTCCGGCTCGTTCAATATCGGCCAGCTTGCCGTGACCTGGAACCGGCTCTGGATCCTGGTATTCGCGCTCGGCGTGTTCGCGGTGCTGCTCTACGTGATGAAACGCACGCCCTGGGGGCTGCAGATGCGTGCCGTCACCGCCAATCGCCGCATGGCTGCCTCGATGGGCATCAGGACGCCTTGGGTCGATGCGCTAACGTTTGCACTCGGCTCCGGCATTGCCGGCCTCGCCGGTGTCGCGCTCAGCCAGATCGACAACGTCTCGCCCAATCTCGGCCGCGGCTACATCATCGACAGCTTCATGGTCGTCGTTTTCGGCGGTGTCGGCAATCTTTGGGGCACGCTGGTCGGCGCTTTCTCGCTCGGCATCGTCAACAAGTTCCTCGAACCTTATGCCGGAGCAGTGCTCGGCAAGATCGTCGTCCTGGTGCTGATCATCCTGTTCATCCAGAAACGCCCGCGCGGTCTGTTCGCGCTAAAGGGCAGGTCGGTGGAAGCATGATCACGGGACGCTTCTTTGCCGCCGGCGCCGACCGCCGCGTCGCCATCACCATCTTCATCCTGCTGGCGGTTGCAATCGTCGTGCCGCTGCTCAATCTTGCGGTCTCGCCGACAAGTGCGTTTTACGTGCCGTCCTATATCGTCGCGCTCACCGGCAAATACCTCTGCTATGCACTGCTCGCCTTGGCGCTCGATCTCGTCTGGGGCTATTGCGGCATCCTCTCGCTCGGCCACGGCGCCTTCGTCGCACTCGGCGGCTATGCGATGGGCATGTATCTGATGCGCCAGATCGGCTCGCGCGGCGTCTACGGCAATCCGCTGCTGCCGGATTTCATGGTGTTCCTTAACTACAAGGAATTGCCATGGTTCTGGTATGGCTTCGACCACTTCTGGTTTGCCGCGGTCATGGTGCTTGCGGTGCCCGGCCTGCTCGCCTTCGTCTTCGGCTGGTTTGCCTTCCGCAGCCGCGTCACCGGCGTCTATCTGTCGATCATCACCCAGGCGATGACCTATGCGCTGCTGCTTGCCTTTTTCCGCAACGACATGGGTTTCGGCGGCAATAACGGCCTGACCGATTTCAAGGACATTCTACGGTTCAACGTGCAGGCCGACATGACGCGGTCGGCGCTGTTCGCGGCCAGCGCCGTCATGCTGGCGTTTGCCGTCTTCGTCACCTGGGCAATCGTCGGTTCCAAGTACGGCAAGCTTTTGATGGCGGTGCGCGACGCCGAAAGCCGCACACGCTTTCTCGGCTGGCGGGCGGAGAACGTCAAACTGTTCGCATTCACCCTGTCGGCGGTGATGGCCGGCATCGCCGGTGCGCTTTACGTGCCACAGGTCGGCATCATCAACCCTGGCGAATTCGAGCCGTCCAATTCGATCGAGGTGGTGGTGTGGGCGGCCGTCGGCGGGCGCGGCACCATCGTCGGGCCGATCATCGGCGCGCTTCTGGTCAATGCCGGTAAATCCTGGTTCACCGGCGTGCTGCCTGAATTCTGGCTGTTTGCGCTGGGCGGACTGTTTGTCGCCGTCACGCTGTTCCTGCCCAAGGGCATCATCGGCATGTGGGATTCCTGGCGCGGCAACGCCAAGGCGCTGCGGGCGGCCTCGGTTGTCGAGGAAGCCGGCATCGATCCCGATGCGCCGGTGCCGCCGAAAACCGACCGCTCGGCGGCGAGAAGGCCGGGCGACTGGTCGGCCTCCGGCGCCGAACCGCAGCCGGCGGAGTGATGGACTGATGTCGAAGAGCAACACCATCCTCTATCTCGACGGCGTGTCAGTTTCCTTCGACGGGTTTCGCGCCATCAACAACCTTTCACTGGTGCTCGACAAGGGCGAGATGCGGGCGATCATCGGCCCCAACGGCGCCGGAAAGACGACGATGATGGACATCGTCACCGGCAAGACGCGGCCCGACGCGGGTGAAGTTTTCTTCAACGGTGAGGTCGACCTGACCAAACACGACGAGGCCGAAATCGCCATGATGGGCATCGGCCGTAAATTCCAGAAGCCGACCGTCTTCGAAAGCCACACGATCGAGGACAATCTGATGCTGGCGCTGAAAGGCCCGCGCTCGATCTTCCCGGCACTGTTCCATCGTCGCTCGGCCGCGGACGTGCGGCAGATCGACGACATCCTCGGCATCATCCGGCTTGGCGACAAGCGTGACGAACTCGCCGCCAATCTGAGCCACGGCCAAAAGCAATGGCTCGAGATCGGCATGCTTCTGGCGCAGGATCCGAAGCTGCTGCTGGTCGACGAACCGGTTGCCGGCATGACCGACGCCGAGACCGAGGAAACCGCGCGGCTGCTCCGGGATATCGCGCGCGACCATTCTGTCATCGTCGTCGAGCACGACATGCATTTCGTGCGCGAGCTCGGCGTCAAGGTTACCTGCCTGCACGAAGGCTCGGTGCTTTCCGAGGGCAGCCTCGACTTCGTTTCGGCCGACGAGCGCGTCGTCGAAGTCTATCTGGGGAGATGAACATGGTCTGGCGCGTTCCGTTCCATCATTTCGACCTTTCGTTCTTCACGCGTTGGAGAAAGCGCTGACCATGCTCGAAGTCTCCAATGCCACGCTGCACTACGGCGCTGCCCAGGCGCTGCGCGGCGTCTCGCTGAAGGCCGGCGCCGGCAAGATCACCTGCGTGCTCGGCCGCAACGGCGTCGGCAAGACCAGTTTGATGAGATCGATCGTCGGCCATCACCGGCTGACGAGCGGAAGCGTTGCCTTCGAGGGGAAGGCGCTCGACCGGAGCGCGGCGTATGATCGCGCCCGGTCGGGCATCGCATTCGTGCCGCAGGGCAGGGAGATATTTCCGCTGCTTACGGTGCGGGAAAACCTCGAATCGGGTTTTGCGCCGTTGAAGCGCGCCGATCGCAACATTCCCGGTCACGTCTTCGAATTGTTTCCGGTGCTGAAGCAGATGCTCGCGCGCCGCGGCGGCGATCTTTCCGGCGGCCAGCAGCAGCAGCTTGCCATCGGCAGGGCGCTGGTGATGCGGCCGAAGCTGCTGGTGCTCGACGAGCCGACCGAAGGCATCCAGCCGTCGATCATCAAGGACATCGGCCGCGCCATCCGCTATCTGCGCGACCAGGCCGGTATCGCCGTGCTTCTGGTCGAACAATATCTCGACTTCTGCCGGGAATTGGCCGACGAGGTCAACATCATGGACCGCGGTCAGATCGTCCATACCGGCCCCGCCGAGGATCTCGACCGGGCGGACGTCCGCAAATTCCTGACTGTCTGAATTCTTATTGATTCCATTACTTTGCAACTCTGGCGCGCTGCAGATTGCGTGCTAGATTTTGCTTGGCCTTGGTGAGTCGGCCGCTTTCCGTAGCAGTTTCAACTTGGCAGATCAGGGGAAGGCGCGGCTGCGTCCGCACGCTTGCGCGCAAGCCCTTCCAGCGATCTGTTGTCGTCCAACATTTCGGGTGCTTGGGAGCCAGGGCCAGACGATGGAGCGCTATGTCGAGGACTACCAGAAACGACGGCTCACGGAGCGCGTCGATATCCTGACAGCCATCAACATTCTGAAATCGCAGGGGTATGACCATGACGAACTCATCGCGGAGATCACCAAGGTCTTCTATGTCGATCTCGATGCTTTCAACGAGATCGTCAGGGTTGATCGGCGTCCGGACGAACGCGCCGCATAGCCGGTAGTTTAGGACCAAGCCAGGCGGACCACCGACAGCGGGGCGTCAGCCTGCGACCCGCTTCATCAGCGCGATGGCGCCGAATGGAGCGCGGACCTTGCCCTCGGTGATGAAGTAGACAAACACATCGCGTGGCTTGACCGGCGCGTCGGTTGAAGGATCGGCGCGCGACAGGTCGGCCGGCACCTTGCCTTCCGCCCAGGTTTTTGCGCGCGCCGCCCATTCGTCGAGCGCCTTTGGCGTGTAGCAATCGGGATTGTCGTCGCTGCCGGTCTGCAGCCGCGCATAGATGAAATCGCCGGTAACGTCGGCAATCCCCGGATATTTGGCGTGGTCGGCATAGACGATGGCGGCCTTGTGCTTTCGCGCCAAGGCGGCGAACTCCGGCACGACGAAGCTGTCGTTGCGCACCTCGACCGCGTGGCGCAGCGCAACGCCGTCCTGCTTTTCCGGCAACAGCTTGAGGAAGGCCTCGAAATCGTCTGGGTCGAATTTCTTGGTCGGCGCGAACTGCCACAGGATCGGCCCGAGCTTGTCGCCAAGTGCCGCGACGCCCGACCCGAGGAAGCGCATGATCGATTCCCCGGCCTCGCCGAGCACGCGGCGGTTGGTGACGAAGCGGTTGCCCTTCAGCGAATAGACGAAACCATCCGGCGCCTCGTTGGCCCATTTGACGAAGGTCGGCTCCTTGAAGCTCGAATAATAGGTGCCGTTGACCTCGACAGTGGGCACCTGCCGGCTGGCATAATGCAGTTGCTTGGCCTTCGACAATTTGTCCGGGTAGAAGGACGTGTCCCACGGCTCGAAGGTCCAGCCGCCCATGCCGGCGCGGATTGTTCCTGATTGAGTCATGGTCGTCCTCCCGGTTTGCAGAAAAGGATCACGCGATGGCGGTCGTCTCGACGGCTTTCGCCATGTCGACGACCGTCCATCCTGGCCGATATGGATTGGGCCGGCGACCCGTTTCGCGAAAGCCGTAGGCCTTATACAACGAAACGTTCCGTTCCATTCTGGCATTGGTGTAGAGTCGGATTTCAGGCAAGCTCCACAGGCGCGTCTGTTGCTCGGCCCAGTCGAGCAGCCCGATGCCGAAACCCTTGCCCTGAAAGGCGGGCGCAACGGCGACGCTGAAGATCATTGTATGGTCCGCATGTCGTTCGAGAACGATCAACCCGGCCGGCTGTCCGTCCTGCTCCGAAAGCCAGACCTCGCCGCGTTCTATGCGCGGCGCATAGTCCTCGGTGACGGGGATCGGCGGCGCTCCGAACAGGGCAGTGTAGGGCGCGTAGGCGTCGGTGGTGAGCGAGATCACCATGGGGAGATCATCGGCCCGAGCGGCTCTCATGATCAAAACTGGCCCGCGCCGGCAGCGGCCGCAATCACCTTGTCCATACCGGCCGCTATCGCGGCGACGGCATTGCGACTGGCGTCGCCCAAGCCGTGGCGCTCAGCGAGCCAGTGCGCGTCATTGCAGGAGAGCCAGACCTTGCCTTGCTCGTCCTCCCAAGCCAGTGCCTTGACCGGCAGATCTATGCCGGCAAGCTGCCGGTCCTGCATCAGCGGCGTGCCGCCTTTCGGGTTGCCAAAAATCAGAAGCTGGGTCGGACGCAGGGAAGCTTCGACAATGCGCGCACCGGCGGCGTGGTCAATGCGGGCGAAGACCAGCAATCCTGCACGTTCCACAGTCCCGACCAGGCGATCGATCGTTTCGGCCACGCCGAAGCGGCTTTGGACCGTGATGAGACCGTTCTTTGCCATCACTCCGCCGCTTCGCGCTTGCCTCCGGGGCGCCGCTCCAGCAAGTCCCTCAGGAACTGCCCGGTATAGCTGCGTTTTTCGCGGACGATGTCCTCCGGCGTGCCGGACGCCACCAGCTCACCGCCGCCGTCACCACCTTCGGGGCCAAGATCGAGTACCCAGTCAGCCGTCTTGATCACCTCGAGATTGTGCTCGATGACGACCACCGTGTTGCCCTGGTCGACCAGCTCGTGCAGCACTTCAAGCAGCTTGGCCACGTCGTGGAAATGCAGGCCGGTGGTTGGCTCATCGAGAATGTAGAGCGTCTTGCCGGTCGCCTTGCGCGACAGTTCCTTGGCAAGCTTGATGCGCTGCGCCTCGCCGCCCGACAAAGTCGTTGCCTGCTGGCCAACATGGATGTAGCCGAGGCCGACCCGTTTCAGCGTCTCCAGCTTGTCGCGCACGCCAGGCACGGCGGCGAAGAAATCGACGCCTTCCTCGACCGTCATGTCGAGAACGTCGGCGATCGACTTGCCCTTGAACAGCACGTCCAGCGTTTCGCGGTTGTAACGCTTGCCGTGGCAGACGTCGCAGGTGACGTAGACGTCGGGCAGGAAGTGCATCTCGATCTTGATGACGCCGTCGCCTTGGCAGGCCTCGCAGCGGCCGCCCTTGACGTTGAACGAGAAGCGCCCCGGCTGGTAGCCGCGCGCCTTGGCCTCCGGCAGGCCGGCGAACCAGTCGCGAATCGGCGTGAAGGCGCCGGTATAGGTGGCAGGGTTGGAGCGCGGCGTCCGTCCGATCGGCGACTGGTCGATGTCGATGACCTTGTCGAGGAATTCCAACCCCTCGATGCGGTCGTGCTCGGCCGGATGCTCGCGCGAGCCCATGATGCGGCGCGACGCCGCCTTGAACAGGGTCTCGATCAGGAAGGTCGACTTGCCGCCGCCGGATACGCCGGTGACGGCGGTAAACGTGCCGAGCGGGATTTCGGCGGTGACGTTCTTCAGGTTATTGCCGCGCGCGCCGACGACCTTCAGCCGGCGGTTTTTCTTGGCCTCGCGGCGCGCTGCCGGCGTCGCCACTTCGAGCTCGCCCGACAGGTATTTGCCGGTGATCGAAGCGGGCGTCGCCATGATCTGCTGCGGGGTGCCCTGGGCGATGATGTGGCCGCCATGAATGCCGGCAGCCGGGCCGATATCGACGACATAGTCGGCATGCAGGATGGCGTCCTCGTCGTGCTCGACGACGATGACCGTGTTGCCGATGTCGCGCAGATGCTTCAGCGTGTCGAGCAGGCGGGCGTTGTCGCGCTGGTGCAGACCGATCGACGGCTCGTCCAGCACGTAAAGTACGCCGGTCAGGCCGGAGCCGATCTGCGACGCCAGACGGATGCGCTGGCTCTCACCGCCTGAAAGCGTGCCGGAGTTGCGCGACAGCGTCAAATAGTCGAGACCGACATCGTTGAGGAAGCGCAGCCGCTCTCGGATTTCCTTGAGCACGCGCACCGCAATCTCGTTCTGCTTGTCGTTGAGCGAAGCGGGCAGATCGGTGAACCACTGGTCGGCCTTGCGGATGGACAGCTCGGTGACCTCGCCAATGTGCTTGCCGGCGATCTTGACCGCGAGCGCCTCGGGCTTCAGCCGATAGCCGCGGCAGGCCGGGCAGGGCGTGGCCGACATGAAGCGCTCGATCTCCTCGCGCATCCAGGCGGATTCGGTTTCCTTCCAGCGGCGCTCGAGATTGGGGATGACGCCCTCGAAGGTTTTCGTCGTTTTGTAGGAGCGCAGACCGTCATCATAATGGAAGGTGATTTCGCGCTCGCCGGTGCCGTGCAGGACGGCTTGCCTTGCCTCCTCGCTCAAATCCTTGAACTTGTCGCCGAGCTTGAAGCCATAGGCAATGCCCAGCGCTTCCAGCGTCTGCGCATAATAGGGCGAGGTCGACTTCGCCCACGGGCTGACGGCGCCGGCGCGCAGCGAGACATTCTCGTCGGGCACGACCAGGCTGGCGTCGATGGCGCGTTGGCTGCCGAGCCCGTCGCAGGTCGGGCAGGCGCCGAACGGATTGTTGAAGGAGAACAGCCTGGGCTCGATCTCGGGAATGGTGAAGCCGGACACCGGGCAGGCGAACTTTTCCGAGAACAGCATGCGTTCATGCGTCTCGTTCTTCGATTTGTTGACCGAATCCTCGCCGGTCTGGCTGGCGTCGAGCGGCTTGTCGGCAAATTCCGCCACCGCCAGCCCGTCGGCCAGCTTCAGCGCGGTCTCGATGGAATCGGCGAGCCGCGTCGCCAGATCGCCGCGCACGACGATGCGGTCGACGACGACGTCGATGTCGTGCTTGTACTTCTTGTCCAGCGCCGGCACGTCGGCGATCTCATAGAAGACGCCATCGACTTTGACGCGCTGAAAACCCTTCTTCTGCAGCTCCAGCAGTTCCTTGCGGTACTCGCCTTTGCGGCCGCGCACCATCGGCGCCAGAATGAACAGCCGGGTGCCTTCCTCGACAGCAAGCACCCGGTCGACCATCTGCGAAACCGTCTGGCTCTCGATCGGCAGGCCGGTGGCCGGTGAATAGGGTACACCGACGCGGGCGAACAAAAGCCGCATATAATCGTAGATCTCGGTGACGGTGCCGACCGTCGAACGTGGGTTCTTCGAGGTGGTCTTCTGCTCGATGGAAATGGCCGGCGACAGGCCGTCGATCTGGTCGACGTCCGGCTTCTGCATCATTTCGAGGAATTGCCGTGCATAGGCCGAAAGGCTCTCGACATAGCGGCGCTGGCCCTCGGCGTAGATGGTGTCGAAGGCAAGCGACGACTTGCCCGACCCCGACAGGCCGGTCATGACGATCAGGCTGTCACGCGGCAGGTCGAGATCGACATTCTTCAGATTATGTTCGCGTGCCCCGCGAATGGAGAGATATTTATGGTCGGCCATCGCCGGTCGCCGCCTCAGAATCTGGAATTCGTGGGATGGGCGGGTTTTCCCGACCACCCCCTATGTAGGTAATTTCGCCGCCTTTTCGAGAGACGCCACAACTCTCGACCAAAGCGTTTAACCGCCTTTCGCGCGAACGGGCAAGCGGAAAGAACAAAGGCCGAACACGCTCCTGACAAAAGCTGCCCGTGAGGCCGGCTTCACAAAGCGTCTCGCGATCACATTTTTCGGCAACCCGGCTATTCAAGGTTGACGTCCCCGCGTCATGGGGGCAGAATCCAATTGTCAACGAAGCCGGCCGTCTTTCGATGGCCTCGCGGCCTGGGGCTAGCCTGCGAGACGCCGCGGGTTATGCGATGAGCGCTTCGACGACAGTCGCAACGAACAGAAGGAGAGCAGAGGCATGACTCCACCGGATTGTTCCTTGAGGCTCCACGTGTCGCTGGAGCCGCGGCAGGTATAAGTAGCCAGGTCAGGCGTTTAGCGCTACCTGCCCACGTTGACCTGCCGATCCCCACAACAATCAGAGACTGCTAGTCGGATCGTCGGCTGAACGCCGCGAAGCATCCGAAGTAAAAAGCCGGCAGTACACTCCCGGCAATTTGGATTTCAGATCCAAGAAGCCCCGTCAGTTGCAAAAGCAATGGCGGGGCTGTTCGTTTGAAGCGCAATGTTTGCGGTTCACACTAGGCGAACTTAGCGGCTGGAGGGCCTGATCCCGCCGGTAGCGACATCGATGGTGATGCTACCGGAAATCCGAACGTCGGTATCGCCAATCTTGAAGGTGCCGTTGCCGCTGCCTGGAGCCATATCGTCAGGCTCAGGCCGCGGCGCTGGCTCGGCGATGCGATAATCGCTGGTCACACCGGGCAGGGCGCCCTTTTGCGAAGACATCGAATTATCTTGGGCAAGTGCCATACCCACCAGCATGTTCGTGCCGGCAACGGCAGCGATAGCAAGGCATAACAGGCTGGATGAGCGGCTGGCGGTCATCGCCGGACTATAGTGCCGCGATAGCGGCAAGACCAGACCGATGGCGCTGAAATTGCGGGCGCTCAATCTCCTCAGTTCCGTCCGCCGGCCCGGCTCGTTCATGCGGCCTGCTTGCGAGTGTCGAAAACATGGTCGACGAGGCCCCAATCCTTGGCCTCCTGCGCGGTCATGAAAAAGTCGCGGTCGAGCGTGCGTTCCACTTCTTCGTAGGTGCGGCCGCAATGGCGGGCGTAAAGATCGGTCATGCGACGCTTGGTGCGAAGGATGCCCTCGGCATGGCGCTGGATATCGGAGGCTTGGCCCTGGAAACCGCCGAGAGGCTGATGCAGCACGATGCTGGTGTTGGGTAGCGCGATGCGCCGCCCCGGTGTGCCGGCCATCAAAAGGAACGAGGCCATCGAGGCGGCGAAGCCCATACAAACCGTGGAGACCGGGCAGCTGATATACTGCATCGTATCGTAGATGGCGAAACCGCTGGTCACCACGCCGCCGGGCGAGTTGATGTAGAGCGAGACCTCCTTGTCGGGATTGTCGGATTCCAACGACAGAAGCTGGGCGCAGACCAGCGCTGAGGTGCCGTCATCGATCGGGCCGTTGATGAAGACGATGCGCTCGCGCAGCAGCCGCGAAAATATGTCGAAGGCACGTTCGCCGCGGCTCGACTGCTCGATCACCATCGGCACCAGATTGGCAAGGCCGCTCATCGGTTGTCTCCGTTGACTGTTGTCGTTCAGGCCGCGCGCAGGAAGAGGCGCGGGGTGTTTGCGGCGATCTGCTTGTGCCTGGGAGTGCGCGCTTCAAAGGAAAGCCGGCAACCGGCGCCTGCCATCGCGATCCCCGGCACTGCTGCCCGAGCAAAACCATCATGGACGATGCGCAGATGCGTGCCGCCGGAAACGGTGCGGTCGAGCGTAAAGGTGACGATGCTGTCCACTGGGCTGTCGTTCATTGCGCTGTCCAGGGGACCGCCGGGCGGCACCTGCGTATCGCCGGGCGCCGGCCGCTCCCGCCAGGAATAGCGCAGCAGCCGTCCGGGATCCGCGTCGAGGATTTCGCACTCGATCGGCGCATTCGGCGCTTTAAAGGCAAAGCGGTTGCCGATTTCGGGCTTGATGTCGTTCGGCATCATCCAGGCCGCGAGCAGGTCCGGCACCGTCAGCGCCCGCCACACCTTTTCCGGCGGTTCGGGCAGCTCGCACTCGAACTCGATCTTGTCTGCGGCCATTTCGGCGCGTTCTTTGCCTCGGCTGGTCATTGGTCCATATCCTTTAAAACCGTCTTGAACCTTTCGATGCGCTCTGGCCAGAACGCACGGTAGCGTTCGATCCAGCCGAGCAGTGGCGCAAGCCCCTTCGGATCGACGCGGTAATAGGCGTTGCGACCGGCCCGGCGCTCCACCACGAGGCCGGCGCCGCGCAGCACTGCGAGATGTTGCGATACCGCCGGCTGCGATACCGGTATGCCAGTGCGCAGTTCCGACACCGTCATCTCGCCGTCGGCGAGCCGCTCATAGACGGCGCGACGCGTTGGATCCGCCAGTGCCCGAAAAATGTCTGCTTCGATCATACCGAAAGCATAAGTCAATACTTATCTGTTTGGCAAGCCGTGTTTTTTAAGACAGGCGGTATTTTTTAAGACAGGCGAGGTTTTACAAACTCGCTGGAAGCCAGCGTCTCACCATGTCGGGGGATCCGTTGAACGTCGCCTCGAAAACTGGTGACGCGAGCACAGCATGAATATGAAGCAATTCGGAGCCGACGTTTCGGAAGCCATGTTGCCTGTGCGCGGCGACAACAAGCGACTGTCCGGCAGTCAAGACGAGATGCTCTTCGTCGATCCACATCTCGGCCCTGCCAGCGATGACGGTAAGCACTTCCTCGACCGGGTGCCAATGTGTCGGGGCGCCAACCGCCGGTTCGACCCATTGTTCGAATATGCAAAGTTGAGTTGCACCGTTGCGGGCAGAGACATGCATGCGGGTCTTTACTCCCGTCCGCCACTCTTCTTGCGGCTGATCGTCATGCTCGACCATCTTCATGCGTTCGCCTCGATCCCATGGTCTGTGGAAATTCGACGCCAAGACACTACTTCTTACTGACAACTATTGACAGTGCAGGGCCTCTCATATAGAACGAAAAGAGAACAAAAACCTTGTGGGAAAAGGCAGCGACGGCAGGCAGGGATTGTCCATAGCCTGTAAGGTGCGACGACAAAAATTCGGTTTCGGATGAGCGCGGAGAAGTATCATGGCGGGTAGCGTCAACAAGGTCATTCTGGTGGGCAACCTCGGGGCGGACCCTGAAATCCGCCGCCTGAATTCGGGTGACCCGGTCGTCAACATCCGCATCGCGACGTCGGAAAGCTGGCGCGACAAGACGTCCGGAGAGCGCAAGGAAAAGACCGAGTGGCACAACGTCGTGATCTTCAACGACCAGATCGCCAAGGTGGCCGAGCAGTATCTGAAGAAGGGCATGAAGGTCTATGTCGAGGGCCAGCTGCAGACGCGCAAATGGCAGGACCAGACCGGCAATGACCGCTATACGACCGAAATCGTGTTGCAGAAATTCCGCGGCGAGCTGCAGATGCTCGATGCGCGGGGCGAGGGCGGCGGCCAGGTCGGCAACTATGCCGGTGGTGGTGCGAGCCGCGGTTCCGATTTCGGCCAGTCCGGCCCGGGCGAAAGTTTCAATCGCGGTGGCGCCAACAAGGGCGGCGGCGGTGGTTCGTCGCGCGAGCTGGACGACGAAATCCCGTTCTGATTTCTCGGAGCGGACTGCCCTTGCGGCGAAAAGCGCCGGCACCTTGGCCACGAAATGGCGTCCCGAAAATCTGTCTTGGATTTTTGGGACGTTGTGCGTTTGAGCGGTGAAAGGACGTATCAGGTGAAGGCAAGGGTCAAATGGGTCGAGGAGCGCACTTTCGTTGGCGAGTCCGCCAATGGGCACAAGCTGGTGCTAGGCACTGCGTTCGGGCCGGAGGGCAAGACGTCGGGGCCGAGCCCAATGGAACTGGTGCTGATCGGCACTGGCGGCTGCTCGGCCTATGACGTGGTCCATATCCTCGAAAAGGGGCGCGAGGCGGTCGAAGATTGCGTGGTCGAACTCGATGCCGACCGTGCAGAAGCCGATCCCAGGGTGTTCACCCGCATTCACATGCATTTTGTCGTCAAGGGCCGGGCGCTGTCACACGACAAGGTAAAGCGGGCGATCGGGCTTTCGATCGAGAAATACTGCTCGGCCTCGGCAATGATGGCCAAGACTGCCGAGATTACCCACGACTTCGAAGTCATTGAAACGACAGCGAAGTAGGGCTGTCCCTACGTCGCCATCAGCGCCTTGATGCCGTCGGCGACGAACTGTACGGCGAGCGCCGCCAGGATGACGCCGAGCAGCCTTGTCAGGATCGAACGGCCGGTTTGGCCGAGGATACGGTCGATGCGCTCTGACAGCACGAACACCAGGTAGGTGATAACGAGGCAGATGGCGATGATGCCGACAAGGGCTGTCTGCGCGCCCAAACCCTGAAACGAGCTTGAGAGCAGGACGGTCGCCGAAATCGCGCCCGGACCGGCAATAAGCGGGATCGCCAACGGGAAGGCGGCGATGTTGTGGATCATGTCCCTGGTGATGGCGACGTCGCCGATCTTCTCCTTGCGGTCCTGCCGGCGCTCGAACACCATTTCGAAGGCGATGATGAACAGCAGAAAGCCGCCGGCGACGCGGAAGGCCGGCAGAGTGATGCCGAAGACTGACAGGATCGACGCGCCGGCGATTGCGAACAACGCCATTACCAGGAAGGCGATGACCGAGGCGCGCACGGAGACCTGGTTGCGCTCCTCGCGGTTCATGCCGCGGGTCACGGCGAGGAAGAGCGGCGCCAGGCCGGGCGGATCGATCGTCACCAGTATGGTGACGAAGGCGTTGAACAGGCTGTCGAAGCTCGGCATGCTGACCCTCCCCGCCGGCAAAGCCGGATAACGGGATTGGTAGAGCAAAGCAGAGCCAGTGGAAACCGTGCGGATCAGGGACTGACGGCCCGGCGCGCCAGAAACTCGACTTCGAGACGCCAGGTGGCGCCGTCGTCCTGTGAGCGTTCGCCCAGCCAGCGGAACGAATTTTCGGTGATGCGCGAAAAGCTCCAGCGCACAGCAGATCCGGTGCCGCCTGCGCCTTGCTGGATGATGGTGTCGCCCTCGGCACGGCCGAGCTGGCGGCTGTAGTACTGATTGCGCGGATCGCTCCAGAAGATGTGCCAGGCGTCAACGCCGGGATCGTAGACGCGCAACGTCGTGCCATAGAAGGTCCATTTGCCGAGCGAGGGCGAGGGGCCGGCGTCACGGGCAGGCAGGATCCATACGTCCTGGATCGCGCGGCCTTCGAGCACCCAGCCGAAATGCACTTCGCCGCGCCCGGTCAGCACCTGACCGTCCTCGAGATGGCGCGTGGCGTCGAACGTCCAGGCGCCGACGAAGCGGCCATAAAGATTCAGTTTCTCGGCAAGGGCCGGTACGGGCCCATCGCTGTGCAGGACCTTGGCAAAGGAATTGGACATGGCTTCGCTCTCATCTTGTCAGGAGACCGGCAAGCATAGAGGCCGACAGGGGTTCTGCGCTTGGGAAAAGTTGCTATGTTTCGGCGATGACGACGAGCGCGCACAGGCTGGCGTCGGGCCGAGGCTGGCAGGTGTCGGATGTCATCTGCACCGCCAGCGCCGCCGACAGGCCATTCGAGGAGGAGCATCGGGATTTCTGCGTTGCCGCCGTAACCAACGGCACCTTCCGCTATCGTGCGCGCGAGGGCACGGCGATGCTGGCGCCGGGCGCGCTCCTGCTCGGCAATCCCGGCACATGCTACGAATGCGGGCACGAGCATGGCGCCGGCGACCGTTGCCTCTCCTTCCATTTCGGACCGGCCTATATGGAGCGGATCGTCGCCGACGTGCCGGGCGCCAAGACGCTCGATTTCGGAACGCCGCGCCTGCCGCCCTTGCCGGCGCTGGTGCCGCTGCTTGCCGAAGCGGAGGCGGCGCGCGAGATGGCCGACACCGGCGCGTTCGAGGAACTCGCCCTGCGCATTGCCGGTGCCGCGGTAACAGCGGCTTGCAGCGCTACGGATCGGGGACGGACGCCGAGCCGCCGTGACCAGAAGCGTGTCGCCGAAGCGGTGCGGCGCATCGAAGTCGATGCCGACCGGCCGATCTCGCTTGCCGAACTCGCCGACGAGACCGCCACCAGCCCTTACCATTTCCTGCGCACCTTCCGGCACGTTGCCGGTATGACGCCCTACCAATTCCTGCTGAGAGCGCGGCTGCACAGGGCAGCCGTGCGGCTGCGGACGTCGGATCAGACGATTTCGGCGATTGCCTTTTCGGCGGGATTCAACGATCTATCAACCTTCAATCGCCGTTTCCGGCGGCTGATGGGCGAGGCGCCGGGTACTTATCGCGCCCGCCGGCGACGCCCGTGAAAGGGTACACGGCCATATCGTCGCAATTGGTTTATCCTTTTGAATTTGCCGCTAAAAACCACACTGGAAAACTGCCGCGATTGTTGGAGTTTCAGGCTGGCTTCCTATATAAGCACCAAGTGATTCCTGATTAGATTGTGATCCGATTTGACCGACCAAAAGACACCGCGCGGCGCCGACGGCGGCCCCACCGGCATCGAGCCGATATCCATCATCGAGGAGATGCAGCGCTCCTATCTCGACTACGCCATGAGCGTGATCGTCAGCCGCGCATTGCCGGACGTGCGCGATGGCCTCAAGCCGGTGCATCGCCGCATCCTCTACGCCGCCTATGAGAGCGGCTATCACTGGAACCGCAAATATGTGAAATCGGCACGCCCGGTCGCCGACGTGATGGGTAAATACCATCCGCATGGCGACGCCTCTATCTACGACGCTTTGGTGCGCATGGCGCAGGATTGGTCGCTGCGCGTGCCGCTGATCGACGGGCAGGGCAATTTCGGCTCGATCGACGGCGATCCGCCGGCGGCGATGCGCTACACGGAATCGCGGCTGACCAAGGTCGCGCATGAGTTGCTGGAAGACATCGACAAGGACACCGTCGATTTCCAGGACACTTACGATGCGTCGGGCAGCGAACCGAAAGTCCTGCCGGCGCGCTTCCCGAACCTGTTGGTCAACGGCTCCGGCGGTATCGCCGTCGGCATGGCCACCAACATCCCGCCGCACAATCTGGGCGAGGTCTGCAACGGCGCCATTGCCCTCATCGACAATCCGGCGATCGACCTTCCGGCGCTGATGGAGATTATTCCGGGACCGGATTTTCCGACCGGTGGCATCGTGCTTGGCCGTTCCGGCATCTATAGCGCCTATTCGACCGGTCGCGGCTCCATCGTCATGCGCGGCCGCGTCAACGTCGAGGCGCGCGGCAACGATCGTGAATCGATCGTCATCACCGAGGTTCCCTATCAGGTGAACAAGGCGTCGATGATCGAGAAGATGGCCGAGTTGGTGCGCGACAAGCGCATCGAAGGCATTTCCGACATTCGCGACGAGAGCGACCGCCAGGGCTACCGCGTCGTCATCGAACTGAAGCGCGACGCGGTCGCCGATGTCATCCTCAACCAGCTTTACCGCTTCACCCCGCTGCAGACGTCCTTCGGCGCCAACATGGTGGCACTGAACGGCGGCAAGCCGGAATTGCTGACTCTGACCGACATGCTGAAGGCATTCGTCGCCTTCCGTGAGGAGGTGATCAGCCGGCGCACGAAATTCCTGCTGCGCAAGGCGCGCGACCGCGCCCATGTGCTGGTCGGCCTTGCCATCGCTGTTGCCAACATCGATGAAGTCATCAAGCTGATTCGCAGCGCTCCGGACCCGCAGACGGCGCGCGAGCAGTTGATGGAGCGGCGCTGGCCTTCGGGCGACGTGGAATCGCTGATTCTTCTGATCGACGACCCGCGCCATCGCATCAACGAGGACGGTACCTACAATCTCTCCGAGGAGCAGGCGCGCGCCATCCTCGAACTCCGCCTGCAGCGCCTGACCGCGCTCGGCCGCGACGAGATCGCCGACGAGCTGAACACGATCGGCGACGAGATCAAGGACTACCTGGACATCCTCTCGTCGCGCGCCCGCGTCCAGCAGATCGTCAAGGACGAGCTCATGGCCGTGCGCGACGAGTTCGGCACGCCGCGCCGTACCGAGCTCGCCGAGGGCGGGGCGGACATGGAAGACGAGGACCTGATCCAGCGCGAGGACATGGTCGTCACGGTCAGCCATTCCGGCTACATCAAGCGCGTGCCGCTGTCGCTCTACCGGGCGCAGCGCCGCGGCGGCAAGGGCCGCTCCGGCATGTCGACCAAGGAAGAGGATTTCGTCACCCGGCTGTTCGTGGCCAACACGCACACGCCGGTGCTGTTCTTCTCCTCGCGCGGCATCGTCTACAAGGAAAAGGTCTGGCGCCTGCCGATCGGCAACCCGCAATCGCGCGGCAAGGCGCTGATCAATATGCTGCCGCTCGAACAGGGCGAGCGCATCACCACGATCATGCCGCTGCCGGAGGATGAGACGAGTTGGGGCGAGCTCGATGTCATGTTTGCCACCACGCGCGGTACCGTGCGCCGCAACAAGCTGTCGGACTTCGTCCAGGTCAACCGCAACGGCAAGATCGCCATGAAGCTGGACGAGGAAGGCGACGAGATCCTCGGCGTCGAGACCTGCACCGACAATGACGACGTGCTTTTGACGGCAAGTTCCGGCCAGTGCATCCGCTTTCCGGTTAGCGACGTACGCGTCTTCCAGAGCCGCAATTCGGTCGGCGTGCGCGGCATTGCGATGGCCGATGGCGACCGGGTGATCTCGATGGCGGTGATCGAGCATGTCGATGCGCCGCCGGCGGAGCGTGCCGCCTACCTCAAGCGGGTGGTGGCCGAACGCCGGCTCGCTGCTGACATCGCGGCCGGCGAGGAGGAAGAAATCCAGCTCACCAATGAAGAGGTCGGCGAAGAGGCAGAGCTTTCCGACGACCGCTATGAATTCCTCAAGGCGCACGAGCAGTTCGTGTTGACGGTGACGGAATATGGCTACGGCAAGCGTTCATCGTCCTACGATTTCCGCCTGACTGGCCGTGGCGGCAAGGGTATTCGCGCCACCGACGTCTCGAAAACGGCCGAAATCGGCCGCCTGGTGGCGACCTTCCCGGTCGGCAATGACGATCAGATCATGCTGGTTTCGGATGGCGGCACCGTTATCCGTGTTCCAGTGAACGGCATTCGTTTCGCCAGCCGCGCCACCAAGGGCGTTACCATCTTCAATACCGCAGAGGGCGAGAAGGTCGTTTCGGTGGAGCGAATTTCAGAACCGCAAGCGGATGAAGAGATCGAAGAGAATGCTGAAAGCGGCGCTGTTGCCGATGCCGATGGTAGGGAGCCCGATACTTCCGTCGAGTGAGTTCGACGACGCCAGCCCTGTGGGCCGGCGTGTGAAGACACCCGCAATCTAGAAGCGGCGATAAGGCCTGCGGTTGCCGAAGCCTTCGAACCGCTTGGTATTGGCCTTGGCGCGGACGCGCTGTGCTTCCTGATGCAACCCGAATAGGGTGGCGATCAGCATGGCGACGGTCATTGCGGTGGCGAGCATGTAGATCAGCATGTGCGTGTTCTCCTGCGCCTAACAACGATTAGATGGGTGTTTGGTTTCATCTCCTGCAGCTGCAACTTAGTGAACACTGCGTGAAGCTGTTGTGAGCGGCACATTCATCTGTCGTTCACGTCGGCCAAAAGGTTCACGGCGCGGGCTGGCTATCGGATTTGCCTTTAGGAGAGAGGCTCGCTAGAAGCACCTGCCATGACCGAACGCATCGCCCTTTATGCCGGCTCTTTCGACCCGCTGACCAACGGCCATCTCGACGTGCTGAAGGCGTCGCTGGCCGTGGCGGATACAATCTATGCGGCGATCGGCATCCATCCCGGCAAGAAGCCGTTATTTTCCTTCGAGGAACGGGTTGGCCTGATCGAAACGGCCGCGAAGGCGGAATTCGGCAGCGACGGTGCGCGTATCAAAGTAGTCGCCTTCGACGGGTTGGTAATCGACGCGGCCAGGAAGCATGGCGCCTCGATCATGATCCGCGGCCTGCGCGACGGCACCGACCTTGACTATGAGATGCAGATGGCCGGCATGAACGAGACCATGGCGCCGGAGCTGCAGACGGTGTTCCTGCCCGCCAGCCCTTCAGTGCGCACCATTACCGCCACACTTGTGCGCCAGATAGCTTCGATGGGAGGCGACATCCGCCCCTTCGTGCCGGCGGCCGTGGCCGGCGCGCTCACCGCCAAATTCGCGAAATAGATGCATGTCACCCAAAAGTGGAACCCGGCTTCGGGTAACGACATGCATGAACGAAGATATTCGGAGAAAGATCCCATGCAGCTGAAAAAGCTTGCCTTCTTGCTTGCCGTGCTTGCCGGTCTTGTGACCGCATCCGTGTCGGCCTTTGCCGCCGATCCGGAAAACACCATGATCGTAACGCTGAAGGACGGCGACGTGACCATCGCGCTGAGGCCCGACCTTGCGCCGAAGCACGTCGCGCAGATCAAAAAGCTGGTGCGCCAGGGCGCCTACGACAACGTCGCCTTTCACCGCGTCATTGACGGCTTCATGGCGCAGACCGGCGACGTCAAGTTCGGCAACATGAAGAGCGGCTTCAATGCCGACGCTGTCGGCACCGGCGGCTCCGATCTTCCTGACCTGCCGGCCGAATTCTCCAGCACCGAGCACTACCAGCGCGGCGTGGTCGGCATGGCCCGCTCCGACGATCCGAATTCCGCCAATTCGCAATTCTTCATCATGTTCGCGCCGGCACCGCCGCTCGATGGCCAGTACACCATCGTTGGCAATGTCGTCAGCGGCATGGAGTTGGTGGACCACATCAAGAAAGGCGACGAGGCGCAGAACGGGACGGTGACCGACCCCGATCGCATGATCAAGGTGCGCATCGCCGCGGACGGCAAGTAACCCCAATTGTTCAAAAGGATATTTCTGACATGGCCGAAATCAAGGACCGCGAGAACGCGCTTATCATGGACACGACCAAGGGCAAGGTCGTCATCGAATTGTTTCCAGATCTGGCGCCCGGCCATGTCGGCCGTATCAAGGAGCTGGCGCGCGAAGGCGCCTATGACGGCGTGGTCTTCCACCGCGTCATCGACGGCTTCATGGCGCAGACCGGCGACGTGAAGTTCGGCAATTCCAACAAGCCGTCTTTCGCGCCATCGCGCGCCGGCACTGGCGGTTCCGACAAACCCGATCTGAAGGCCGAGTTCTCCAACGCCAACCACGGCCGCGGCACCTGCTCGATGGCGCGCTCGCAGAACCCGAACTCGGCCAATTCGCAGTTCTTCATCTGCTTCGACGATGCCGCCTTCCTCAACCGCCAGTACACGGTATGGGGCCAGGTCATCGAAGGCATGGACAACGTCGACAAGATCAAGCGCGGCGAACCGGTGCAGGATCCTGACAAGATCGTATCGCTCAAGGTCGCGGCCGACGTGAAATGACCAGCCGGGCTGTCGCGGCCATCGCAATTATGCTCGCCGCGGCGGCCACTCCGGCGCTGGCAACGGAATCGATCGTCTGCAGCGCCGACGGCGGCGCGGCATCGATTGATGTTTTGATGGGACACACGGCCGTCATTGCGGTGGCGCGTGTGTGGCTGGATGCCGGCGGCAAGACATGGACCACGGACGGACAGCCAGGCTCAACGAAAGTCATCGTTGGACAGGCATTCGAAGACGACGAGCGCATGCTGATCGATCTCACTGATGAGGGCCTCAGCTCGATCGTCGCCAGATTGCGGCTGGTCAAGGCCAGCGAGCAGTCCAGCTTCGCGATGGGCGGCACATTGAGCATAGACGGTGTCGGCGCCTGGGCGGTGACCTGCCCGGAACCTTGAGGCGGGGATCTCTTGCGCGTCGACCTTTTCGACTTCGATCTGCCGGAGGAGCGCATCGCGCTTCGCCCAGCCGAGCCGCGCGACAGTGCCAGGATGCTGGTGGTCAGGCCGGGTGAGGGGCTCGAAGACCGGACGGTGCGCGACCTGCCAGCCCTGCTCGAGGCCGGTGATGTGCTGGTCTTCAACGACACCAAGGTCATTCCGGCACAGCTGAAAGGCATCAGGCGGCGCGGCGAGGCGGCGGCGCAGGTCGAAGCCACGCTGCATATGCGGATGGCGCCCGACCGCTGGCTCGCCTTCATGCGTCCGGGCAAGCGCATCGCCGCCGGCGATCGTATCCATTTCGGTCATGACGCCAATTCCTGCCTTCTCGGCCAGCTCGACGCGACCGTGATCGAGAAGGGAGAAGGCGGCGAGGTGCTGCTCGGCTTCGACCTGTCAGGTCCGTTCCTCGACGAGGCGCTGCATGCAGTCGGCCACATCCCGCTGCCGCCCTACATCGCCTCCAAGCGTGACGACGACGAACGCGACCGCAGCGACTATCAGACCATTTATGCGAGGGAGGAGGGCGCGGTCGCCGCGCCGACGGCAGGGCTGCATTTCACGCCGGAGCTGTTTGCGACGCTCGACGCCAAGGGCATAGAGCGCCGTTTCGTCACGCTGCATGTCGGCGCCGGCACGTTCCTGCCGGTGAAGGCGGACGACACCGCCGACCACAAGATGCACGCCGAAACCGGTTCGGTCAGCCCGGAAACCGCCGAGGCGCTGAATGCGGCGAAAGCAAAAGGAGGGCGCATTATCGCTGTCGGCACGACATCGCTGCGCTTATTGGAGAGCGCGGCTGGCGAGGACGGCAGGCTGGCCGCATGGTCAGGCCCGACAGACATCTTCATCACGCCCGGCTATCGTTTCAAGACCGCAGACTTGCTGATGACCAATTTCCATCTGCCGCGTTCGACGCTGTTCATGCTGGTTTCGGCCTTCTGCGGTTTGCAGACGATGCGGGCGGCCTATGCGCATGCCATCGAGAATCGCTACAGGTTTTATTCCTATGGAGACGCAAGTCTTCTGTTCAGGGAGGATACCGATGGACGATGACCTGGAAACCTTCGACCGGGAAGCCTTGATCGCCGAGGTCAGGAAACTGCGCGCCGGCATCCGCCAACACCGCGACGCCACCGGCCATGATCTGTGCTGGCACCATCCCGACCTCTGGTCACTTTTGCCCGAAAAGACCGACCCGGCGATTGCCGTGCCGCCGTGGCCGAAATTCATGCGCGGCTGCATCCGCTACCGGCAATCACTCGACAAGCAGGCCCCGGACGCGCCGGTATTCGACAAGGAGTTCGATGGCTAGGGAATTCAATGATTGACGCATTCACCTTCAAGGTGCTGGCGACCGACGGCAGGGCGCGGCGTGGTGCAATCACCATGCCGCGCGGGGAAATCCGCACGCCTGCCTTCATGCCGGTCGGTACCGGCGGCACGGTGAAGGCCATGTATATGGATCAGGTGCGCGGCCTCGGCTCGGACATTATCCTCGGCAACACCTACCACCTGATGCTAAGACCCGGCGCCGAGCGCGTGGCGCGGCTCGGCGGCCTGCATGAATTCGCCCGCTGGCCGCATCCAATCCTGACCGACAGCGGCGGCTTCCAGGTGATGTCGCTGTCGAAGCTGCGGAAACTGACCGAGAACGGCGTTACCTTCCGTTCGCATATCGACGGCGGCGCCTACGAGATGTCGCCGGAGCGTTCGATAGAGATCCAGGGGCTGCTCGATTCCGACATCCAGATGCAGCTCGACGAATGCACGGCTCTGCCGGCCAAGCAGAACGAGATCGAGCGTGCCATGGAGTTGTCGTTGCGCTGGGCCGAGCGTTGCAAGACGGCATTCGGCGAGCAGCCCGGCAAGGCGATGTTCGGCATTGTGCAAGGCGGCGACGTGCCGGATCTGCGGCTGCGCTCGGCGCAGGCGCTGAAGGCAATGGAGCTGAAGGGCTACGCGATCGGCGGGCTGGCTGTCGGCGAGCCGCAAGCGGTGATGCTGGAGATGCTCGACATCACTTGCCCGGAGCTGCCGGCTGACCGGCCGCGCTACCTGATGGGCGTCGGCACCCCGGACGACATTTTGAAGTCGGTGGCGCGCGGCATCGACATGTTCGACTGCGTGATGCCGACGCGGGCAGGGCGCCACGGCCTGGTCTACACACGGCGCGGCAAGGTCAATCTGCGCAACGCCCGCCATGCCGACGATCCGCGTCCGCTCGATGAGGAAAGCGACTGCCCGGCCGCACGCGACTATTCGCGGGCCTATTTGCATCATCTGGTGCGCTCGCAAGAGGCGCTTGGGGCGATGCTCCTGACCTGGAACAATCTGTCCTATTACCAGCAGCTGATGCGCGACATTCGTGAAGCGATCGAGGCTGGCAGGTTCGCCGAAGAAGCCGAGATCATCACGCAGCAATGGGCAAACGGTGACCTCGCCGTCCGGTAGGCATGCTCGCCAGGAATCCGGCTCCAGGGAGGAGTTGTCCCTGCCATGAACTGTTTTGAAACGACTGCCCAATAAGCATTGCCGGACGACATCGGGCGAGGATCAAGAACCTGTTCGTTTCGCGGCAAGTTTCAGTTCCTGGCACGACGGTGCGGACGAACGGCATCGCCGAGCCTTCGCCTTCGACCCCCATCGCGGTTCAGCGATGGAGGGCTGGGTCGTTGCTTGCGATTCTGGCGATCGCAGTGACCGGCCTGGTCTTGCGCTTGCTTGGCGCGCGCGGCGACCTTTGGCTGGACGAGATCTGGAGCTTTGCGCTGATCGAGCCGCTGACCTCGATCGACCAGATATTCTGGCGCGTCAATCACGACAACAATCATTTCCTCAACTCGGTCTATCTCTATCTCATTGGCCCCGATGCTTCGCCGCTGATCCAGCGAGGTCTGTCGATAGCATTAGGTGTTGCCACGATCGGTGCGGCGGCAGCGAGCGCCGCATCGCGCGGACGACAGGCGATGATTGCCACAAGCCTGTTGTTTGCCGTGAGCTACCCAATGGTCCATTACGGCTCGGAGGCGCGCGGCTATGCCGGCCTTGTGCTGTTCACGCTGCTCTCGGTGGTTTTTCTGGAGCGCCGGCTCGACAATAGACGGTGGTCTGGCGCGGCCTTGGCAGCGGCGATCCTTTTCGGCTTCCTGTGCCATCTCACAATGATCGGAATGGTGGCGGTCCTCGCAATCTGGACCGCCTGGCTCGCCTGGCAGCGTACGGCGAAGGTCGGCCGCGTCGTTGCGGACCTGGCGTCGATCTTCCTGCCGGGCTTGCTTGCCGTGCTGCCGCTGGCTGTCGGCGTGTTTGTCGGCTGCAGGCTGTTCGGCTTCAGTGTCGGTGGTGTTTCGCCATTCTCGATTGCCGCCTTCGCGCAGGGCTATGGCGGGATGATCCGCTCTCTGTTCGGCCTGCCACCCTGGTTTGGCGACGGGCCTTATATAGTTGCCGCCTGCGGTCTTGTCGGCCTCTCCGCCGGTGTCTGGCGCGGTCGTCGAGCCAGCCTTTATGCCATCGGGATTATCGGACTGCCTTTGCTCATGGCGGCGGCGCATCTGCCCAACCTTGAGTTCCCGCGCTATTTCATCATCAGCGGAACATTGCTGCTGCTCTGGGCCGGCGAGATGATTGGCCGGGGCTTGGATGCTCGCGGGACTGCCAGGCTGCTTGCGATGGGAGCGCTGGCGATCGTGGTGAGTGGAAGCATTTCGTCGCTGCTTCAGTTCTATAAATTTGAACGCGGCTCCTACGCCGCTATCGTTGATGAAATGACCAGGAACGGCGCAACCACCTATGCCAGCGACGGTAATTTCCGCACCCCGATTGTCGTCAACTATTTTGCGGCGCGAATGGATCGTCGGGCATTGCTGGTTCCAGACGACGGGATGTGCACCGAACGGCCCGCCTGGCTGGTCCTCGAGGGGGACGTGGACAAACAAGCCGAACATGTCCAACCGACGGCCGCATGCGCTCTGGCGTATGAACGGGCCGATGCGTCGAGGCATTGGGGGTTTTCTGGCCTGAGCTGGACGCTCTACCGGCGACAGGATTGAAACACCCCTTTAGGTGCTGAGCGACGTGGACGCACGCAGGCTGCAGCCGGTGATCCGAAAGCTGCCGTCAGGCTGTAGTTCGAGCGTGTAGACCGCCTCGTAGTCCTTGCCATCCGGGCCGACGATCAGCACTTGCTGGATGATCGACGTCGGGCTCGTCTCACGAACCTTGCCGAAGGAGTAGGTCTGCGGTTGGCGCACCGGTGGATACCCTTTTGTCACCATGTTCATGAAGGTATCGACGGTCGGAAAGATGCGTTTCACATTCGGTGCGGCAAAGCTGTAGGCCGTCATTCCGTCATTGGCGATGAAGGCCCTCAACTGCCCATCGATGACTGTCTGCGCCGCTTTGACTTCGGCGTCGCCAGCAAAGGCCTGGGATGCGAAAATGAATGGAACGACTGCGAATGCGAAAAACGCGCGGCGCATGGCCTGTCTCCGTTGTCCCTGAGAAATCGCTGCCTGAAGGTACATGATACCATACGCTTTGCAGTGCTTCAGGGTTTCAGCCGAGCGCAAACATTCGGCGTGGCAGTCCGTGTCCGAGCCGAGAAAGCATTGTCGAGGCGAGAACAGCCTGAGCGATTGCCGATGCTTGAAAGCCGGGCGGCAGTCTGCCACAAGGGCCGCTCGATTAGAGCGTGCGATGTGAGCAGGACCAGGCAATGAAGGCATTTTTCGTGCAGATAAAATGCGATCTGGGCAAGGCCTACGACGTTGCCAGCGCCCTGGCCGATGCCGAGATCGCTTCGGAAATCTACTCGACAGCCGGAAACTACGACCTGCTCGCCAAATTCTATGTCGACGACGAGGAAGACATCGGCCACTTTGTCAACGAGAAAGTGCAGATTCTTCCCGGCATCAAGGACACGTTCACGGTCGTCACCTTTCGCGCGTTTTGATCCGCATCCGGCATCTGCCCGGACACCAGGCAAAGCCTGATCAAGGCCCTATTGGTGCTGCCTTAATTTTAGGCAAGTGCGATATACTGATCGCCGGCGCCCAACAAATCACCGATTGCGCTTGATTTTCTCCAGCCAGGTCAGTGAAATGGCGCCACAGGGGAGTATGCGATTGGCAGCGTTCGATGAAATGCTTCCGGAAGTTTCCGGGCTGAGAAAACCGTATTCGGCTTACGATCGCTGGCTGAAGGAACAGGACCCGGCCAGACTTACCGAGAAGATGCAGGACGCCGAACGCGTCTTTCGCAAGACAGGCATCACTTTCGCCGTCTACGGCGAGCAGGAAGCATCGGAGCGGCTGATACCCTTCGATATCGTTCCGCGCATCATTTCGGGCAACGAATGGCGACGGCTGACGCAAGGCATCGAGCAGCGCGTCCAGGCGCTGAACGCCTTTCTCGACGACATCTACCATCGCCAGGAGATCTTACGCGCCGGCCGGGTGCCGAAGGAGTTGATCGCCAAGAACGAGGCGTTCCTGCCCGAGATGATCGGGGTGCGGCCGCCGGCCGGCGTCTATACCCACATCATCGGCGTCGACATCGTACGCATCAGCGAGAACGAGTTCTACGTGCTGGAGGACAACGCGCGCACGCCGTCCGGCGTCTCCTACATGCTGGAGAACCGCGAGACGATGATGCAGCTCTTTCCCGAGCTGTTCCAGCAGATCAAGGTGCGGCCGGTTGAGAATTACCCGCAGCTCTTGCGCCAGTCGCTGGCGGCAGTGCGGCCGCAAAGCACCAAGGGCGCGCCGACCATTGCCGTGCTGACGCCGGGCAGCTTCAACTCGGCGTATTTCGAACATGCTTTCCTTGCCGACCAGATGGGCGTGCAGCTTGTCGAGGGGCAGGATCTGCGCGTCGTCGATGGCCATGTCGCGATGCGCACCACCGAGGGCTACAAGCAGATCGACGTGCTTTACCGTCGTGTCGACGACTCGTTCCTCGATCCGCTGACCTTCCGCCCCGACTCGGCACTTGGCGTGCCGGGCATTATGGACGTCTACCGCGCCGGCAACATCACGATCGCCAATGCGCCGGGAACCGGCATCGCCGACGACAAGGCGATTTATTCCTACATGCCCGAAATCGTCGAATTCTATACCGGCCGCAAGGCGATCCTCGGCAACATCCCGACCTGGCGCTGCTCGGAGCCGGACAGCCTGAAATACGTGCTCGAACACATCGACGAATTGGTGATCAAGGAAGTCCACGGCTCCGGCGGTTACGGCATGCTGGTCGGTCCGGCGGCGACCAAGAAGGAATGCGAAGAGTTTTCCAAAAAGCTCGCGGCAAAACCGTCGAACTACATCGCCCAGCCGACGCTGGCGCTGTCGACCTGTCCGATCCTGACGGACAAGGGGCTGGCGCCGCGCCATGTCGATCTGCGCCCCTATGTGCTGGTTTCCGACCGTATCCAGATCGTGCCCGGCGGGCTGACCCGAGTAGCGCTCAAGGAAGGCTCGCTGGTCGTCAATTCCTCGCAAGGCGGGGGCACGAAGGATACGTGGGTGTTGGATGATTAGAGTGAAAGTAGTGAATAGTGAATAGTGAATAGTGAATAGTGAATAGTGAATAGGTAAGGATGTGGGTCGTTGATGTTGGTGAAATGCCCTGAAGTGAAGCGCGCGGAATCGTGCCCTGGAATCCGGATAGTCACCATTCACCATTCACCTTTCACTATTCACCACAGGACCGCCTGACATGCTTCTCGGCCGCACCGCCAACGGGCTCTACTGGATGAACCGCTACATCGAGCGGGCGGAAAACATGGCGCGGCTGGTGGATGCCGGCTTGCGCATGGCGCTGACTCGTACCCAGAACGCTTCGGAGGAGTGGAATTCGGTGCTGCTCAGCGCCGGTTCGGACGCCAGCTTCACGCAGAAATATTCCGACTACACCGCCGCCAATGTCGCCGACTATCTGCTGCGCGACACATCGAACCCGTCGAGCACGATGTCGTCTATCGAAACGGCCCGTAACAATGCCCGCATGGTGCGTACCGCACTGACGCGTGAGACCTGGGAAAGCATCAACGAAGCCTGGATGTCGCTGAAGCGGATGCTGGCCAAGCCGATCGACGAGCGCGACCTGCCCAACGCGCTCGACGCAATCAAGCGCGAGACGGCGCTGATCCGCGGCTCGTTCTACGGCACGATGCTGCGCAACGAGATTTTCGATTTTTCGCAGCTCGGCACGTATGTCGAACGCGCCGACAACACCGCGCGTATCCTGGATGTGAAATACTACGTGCTGTTGCCGTCGATCTCCTGGGTCGGCTCGACGCTCGACAACTACCAGTGGGAATCGATCCTGCGCTCGGTGTCGGCGCACCGTTCCTATCGCTGGGTCTATGATGCCGACTACAAGCCGAGCAACATCGCCGATTATCTGATCCTCAACGTCCGCATGCCGCGCTCGCTGACCTTTTGCTACCGCTTCCTGACGGAGCATCTCAAATTCCTGGGTGACGACTATGGGGAGCGCCACGCCTGCCATGCGACGGCTGCCAAGACCCAGGCCATGCTGACGGCCGGGTCGATCAAGGATATTTTCGACGCCGGCCTGCACGAATTCCTGGCCAATTTCATCCGCGACAACACCAGGCTCGGCGACGAGATCGCGCAGGATTACAGGTTCTATTGAGCATGACCCCAAAAAGCGGAGACCGGTTTTCGGAAAAGCTCATGCTCCAGGGACGAGTGCGATGCGGCTGAAGATCACCCACCTGACGGAATACCGCTACGATGCGCCGGTGCATTATCTGTTGCAGCGTTTGCGGCTGCTCCCGGTGAACGGGCGCACCCAGACGGTGCTGTCCTGGGCGCTGAGGATCGAAGGCGCACGCGAGGAAGTGCGCTTCACCGACCATTTCGGCAATGATACCCGGCTGTTGAGCGTCGAGGGCGAGCGCGACTTCATCACCGTCGAAGCAGCCGGCGAAGTGGTGACGCGCGACACCGCTGGCGTCTGCGGACCGCACCAGGGTTTCGCGCCGCTCTGGCTGTTCGGCCAGGAAACGCCGCTGACGACGATCGGAAGCGGCATTCGCGAGCTTGCTGCCTCGGTCGGCAAGGGTACCGACATCGAAAGGCTGCACCGGTTGATGGCGGTGATCGGCGAGCGCGTCGCTTATACGCCGGACACCACCAACGTGACGACGCCGGCCGAAGAGGCCCTGGCGCTCAAGACCGGCGTTTGCCAGGACCACAGCCACATCTTCGTTGCCGCGGCGCGTGCCATGGATTTTCCGGCCCGCTATATCAGCGGCTACCTGATGATGGATGCGGCCATCGAGCAGGCGGCAAGCCACGCCTGGGCCGAGGCGCATGTCTCGGGCCTCGGCTGGGTCGCCTTCGATGTCGCCAACGGCATTTCTCCGGACGAGCGTTATGTGAAGGTGGCGACCGGCCGCGATTATCGCGACGCCACGCCGGTATCTGGAATTCGGCTGGGACAGGCGGAAGAACAGCTTGCGGTCACCGTCACCGTGGAGCAGTAATCCCCGGCAAGATTGTTGCCAAAGAGATTCGATGACCTATTGCGTCGGCCTGAAGATCGATCGCGGGCTCGTGTTCATGTCGGACACGCGCACCAACGCCGGCATGGATTCGATCTCGACCTTCAGGAAGATGCATGTCTGGGAAGAGCCGGGCGAGCGCGTCATCGTTTTGATGTCGGCCGGCAATCTGGCGACGACGCAGGCCGTGGTCAGCCTGCTCGACGAACGCACCAAGGCAGTGGCGGAGCGCCGTGCCACACTGCTCGAAACGCCCTCCATGTACCAGACAGTCCGGTTGGTCGGAGACACCGTCAAGGAGGTCATCGCCAGTTCGTCGCCGGCGGGCGAAAAGGCGGATTCCTACTTCAACGCCTCCTTCATCCTCGGCGGTCAGATCAAGGGCAGCGCGCCGCGCCTGTTCATGATCTATCCGGAAGGCAATTTCATCGAATCCACCGACGACACGCCGTTCTTCCAGATCGGTGAGACCAAATACGGCAAGCCGATCATTATCCGTGCGTATGAAAGGACCATGAGTTTCGCCGAGACGGTGAAGTTGCTGCTGGTGTCGTTCGACTCGACGCTGAAGTCGAACCTGTCGGTCGGCCTGCCGCTCGACCTGCTGTTCTATGAAAAGGACACTTTCAAGGTCGGCCTCAAAAAGCGAATAACCCAGGACGATCAATATTATCGTACGATCTCGGATAGCTGGTCGAACGCGCTGAAGACCGCCTTTGCCAGTCTGCCTGATTTTCCCGAATGAAAACCTTCGTTTTTCGTGCTCTTTGATCGCGGCTCGATGAGGCGCTACGGAGGCGAAGATGAATAGCAACGAATTCCGCGAATGGTCGCTGCGAGCGGCTGAATGGGGCGCCGACTACAGAAACAGCCTTCGCGAAAAACCGGTGCGGCCGCTTGTCGAGCCGGGCGAAATCTTCAAAAGCATCGATGCCGCGCCGCCGGAAGACGGCGAAACGATGCAGGCAATCTTCGCCGATTTCGAACAAAAGATCTTGCCGGGCATGACGCACTGGCAGCATCCGCGTTTCTTCGCCTATTTCCCGGCTAACGCGGCACCGGTCTCCGTCGTGGCCGAGTATCTGGTTTCCGCGATGGCCGCGCAATGCATGCTCTGGCAGACCTCGCCGGCGGCAACCGAGCTCGAGACGCGTGTCGTCGACTGGATGCGGCAGGCGCTTGGTTTGCCGGAGGGATTTTCCGGCGTCATGCAGGATTCGGCTTCATCGGCGACGCTTGCCGCCGTGCTGACCATGCGCGAGCGCGCGCTCGACTGGCAAGGCAACAAGAACGGCTTGCAAGGGCAGCCGGTCGTGCGGATCTATTCTTCCGACCAGGTCCATACTTCTATCGACCGGGCGATCTGGGTGTCGGGCATCGGCGAGGCGAACCTCGTGCGCATTCCGGTCGCCGGACGCTTCCGCGCCATGCAGACGGCGGCTCTGGAAGCCGCGATCGTTACCGACCGCGAAAACGGCATGCTGCCGGCGGGCATCATCGCCAGCGTCGGCGGCACAAGTACCGGCGGCACCGACAATGTGGCGGCTGTTGCCGAGGTGGCGAAGCGGCACGGGCTCTACCTGCATGTCGATGCCGCATGGGCCGGCTCCGCCATGATCTGCCACGAGTTCCGGCATTTCTGGACCGGCGCCGAAAATGCCGATTCCATCGTCTTCAACCCGCATAAATGGTTGGGGGCACAGTTCGATTGCTCGATGCAGTTCATCCGCCAGCCGGAAGAGCTGGTCCGCACGCTGGCGATCAAGCCCGAATTCCTGAAAACGCATGGCCGCGACGGGGTCATCAACTACTCCGAATGGTCGGTGCCGCTCGGACGGAGGTTCCGCGCTCTGAAACTTTGGTTCCTGCTGCGTGCGTATGGCTTGGAAAATCTGCGGAACATGATCCGCAACCATGTTGCCTGGAGCGAGAGCCTCGCCGCGCGGCTGGCTCGGGAACCGGATTTCGAGATCGTCACGGAACCCATGCTGTCGCTATTCTCATTCCGCCATCTCGCGGCTGCGGCCATCGACTCTGACGAGCACAATTTGCGGTTGGTCAGCGCGATCAACGATGACGGCCGCATTTACCTGACGCAGACCCGGGTGGACGGGCAGGTGGCGATCCGCTTTCAGGTCGGGCAGTTCGAAACGACTGCGGCGGACGTCGATACTGCTTTCTCGGTCATCACTGAGATCGCGCGGGGGCTGAGTTGATAGCCTCGTCGAGATTGCACCGGAGCTTTTCTCGCTGCAGTCGCCCGATTTTCATTAGCCGGCCCATACCTGTTCATGGCTTTCGTTTTCAGCTATAGACGAGAAAAACGAAAATGAGAGGTTGCTAGATGTATCTGTCGCCGCGTCATTCCGAAATCATCCAGATGGCCAAGGACCATGGCCGCGTACTGGTCGAGGAGCTGGCGACGCATTTCAACGTGACGCCGCAGACGATCCGCAAGGATCTCAACGATCTCTGCGGCCAGCGGCTCTTGTCCCGCATCCATGGCGGGGCATTGTTCCCCTCCGGCATCGAGAACATGGAATATGAGGCTCGGCGCAAGATCGCCGCCGAGGAGAAGGAGGCGATCGGCCGCGCAGCAGCCCGGCTGATCCCCGACAACGCGTCTCTGTTCATCAATATTGGGACAACGACGGAAGCTGTCAGCAAGTCGCTTCTCGATCACAGCGGCCTGATGGTCATCACCAATAACATCAATGTTGCCAACAGGATGCGCATATATCCTTCGATCGAGGTGGTGATCGCCGGCGGTGTCGTGCGCGGTTCCGACGGCGGTGTGGTCGGCGAGGCCGCGGTCGATTTCATCAGGCAGTTCAAGGTCGATTTTGCGGTGATCGGCGCCTCGGCCATCGACCATGACGGCGCACTGCTCGACTTCGATTTTCGCGAGGTGAAGGTGGCTCAGGCGATCATCGCCAACGCCCGACATGTGATCCTGGTGTCGGACCAGACCAAATTCGAGCGCACCGCGCCCGTCCGCATCGGCCATCTGTCGCAGGTCAACACCTTTATCACCGATCGTTGCGACATCCCGTCGGTGCGTAAGATCTGCCAGGAGGCAGAAGTTCAGCTGATCGAAACGTCGCTATCCTAGAGATGCCGTCGCGGCATCTTCCGCCTATCACATTTCGTTTGACATTCGTTATCATTTCGAAATAATTCCCGTACGGTTTCGCAAGAACCCAAAAATGCTGCTATGCGAAATCGAGGGAGGATTCTTTGAGCGCATCACCGATTCATGACATTTTCGTCATCGGTGGCGGCATCAATGGCTGCGGCATCGCCCGCGATGCCGTTGGACGTGGCTTTTCGGTCTTTCTTGCCGAGATGAACGATCTGGCCAGCGGGACCTCTTCCGGCTCGACCAAACTGATCCATGGCGGCTTGCGCTATCTCGAATTCTACGAATTCCGCCTGGTACGCGAAGCGCTGATGGAACGCGAGGTCCTGTGGAGGAACGCGCCGCACATCATCTGGCCGATGCGCTTCGTGCTGCCATACGCCAAGGGGCTGCGTCCGGCCTGGCTGATCCGGCTCGGGCTTTTCCTCTACGACCATATTGGCGGGCGCAAATTGCTGCCGCCGACGAAAACGCTGGACATGGCTAAGGATCCGGCCGGCAAGCCGCTGAAGCCGCTGTTTCGAAAGGCGTTCGAATATTCGGACGGTTGGGTCAACGATGCCCGGCTGGTTGTGTTGAACGCCCGCGACGCTGCCGAACGCGGTGCAACCATTCGAACCCGAACAAAGGTCGTCAGCGCACGCCGCGAAGGCAATCTCTGGACGGTCAGGCTTGAAAATGTGCGGACCGGCGATACCGAGGAGGTCAAGGCGCGGCTGCTGGTCAATGCCGCCGGCCCGTGGGTCGATCAGGTGCTGTCGGCCACCGTCGGCCTGAACGACGTGCACAATGTCCGCCTCGTACAAGGCAGCCATATCGTCGTGGGCAAGAAATTCGACGACCCACGCGCCTATTTCTTTCAGAACAAGGACGGGCGCATCATTTTCGCCATCCCTTACGAGGACGAATTCACGCTCATCGGCACCACCGACCGTGACTATCCCGGCGATCCGCACGACGTCAGGATCAGTGACGCCGAGATCGGCTATCTCTGCGCTGCGGCAAGCGAATATTTCGCGCAGCCGGTCAAGCCGTCGGATATCGTCTGGACCTATTCCGCGGTGCGACCGCTCTACGACGATGGCGCCTCAAAGGCGCAGGAAGCCACCCGAGACTATGTGCTGAAGGCCGATGGAGGCGAGGATGCCGCCCCGATCGTCAACGCCTTTGGCGGCAAGATCACGACCTACCGCCGATTGTCGGAATCGATGCTCGAGAAGATCGAGGGTTTTCTCGGCAAGCGCGGCAAACCATGGACGGCAAACGCGCCGCTGCCTGGCGGTGACTTTCCCGTCACCGGCTTCGATGCCGAGGTGGCGAAACTGAAAACGGCGTACCCGTTCCTCGACGCCCGGCTGGCCCGCCGGTTGACCCGGCTCTACGGCACCCGCGCAAGGAAGCTGCTGGGCCTCGCCAAGTCGAACGTCGATCTTGGCCGCAACTTCGGCGCCGATCTCTACGAAGCCGAGGTGCGCTACCTCGTCGAAAACGAATGGGCGATGACTGCCGAGGATGTATTGTGGCGCCGGACCAAGCGCGGCCTGCGTCTCAGCCGTGAGCAGGCGGCAGTGCTCGACGAGTTCATGCGCGGAATAAGCCGGCAGCACGTAGCGGCTGCCGAATAGGAACGGCCGACTGATGCAGAAAGCCTGGGAGGAGGCATCATGCTTGAACTGAGAAACGTGACGAAGACGGTGGGTGCGGCGGAACATATCCGCGACGTCTCGCTGACGCTTCAGCACGGCTCGCTCAACGTCCTGCTCGGGCGGACGCTCTCCGGCAAGACCAGCCTGATGCGGCTGATGGCGGGCCTCGACGTGCCGACCTCGGGCTCGGTCTGGTTCGATGGCAAGGATGTCACCGGCATGCCGGTGCAAAAGCGCAACGTCGCCATGGTCTACCAGCAATTCATCAATTATCCGGCGATGACGGTCTACGAAAACATCGCCTCACCGCTGCGGGTGGCCGGCACGGATCAGGCAACGATCGACAGGGAGGTGCGCAATGCCGCCGCCCTTCTCAAACTAACGCCCTATCTCGACCGGACGCCTCTCAGTCTGTCGGGCGGCCAGCAGCAGCGCACCGCGCTGGCCCGCGCGATCGTCAAGAATGCCAGCCTCGTGCTGCTCGACGAGCCGCTCGCCAATCTCGACTACAAGCTGCGCGAAGAATTACGCGCGGAACTGCCGAAAGTCTTCGCGGCCGCCGGTACAATCTTTGTGTATGCCACGACCGAGCCGCACGAAGCCTTGCTGCTCGGCGGCAACACGGCGACGCTTTCCGAAGGCAGCATCACCCAGTTCGGGCCGACCATCGAAGTGTTCCGCAAACCGGTTGATCTGGTGACGGCGAGAACCTTCGCCGATCCGCCGCTCAACACCATCGTGCTTGCCAAGAAGGGTCTGGATTTCCTGCTCGAGGGCGGCGTGAAATTGCCGGTGCCGGCGGAACTCTTCGGCATTGCCGATGCGATCTATACGATCGGCTTCCAGCCGCATCATTTGTCCCTCGATCGGCCCAACGCCGCCGCAGTGCCGGTGCGCGCAAAGGTGACGATCACCGAGATCACCGGATCGGAAAGCTTCGTCCATCTCGATTTTGCCGATGCGCGCTGGGTCATGCTGACCCATGGCATTCGCGACTTCGAGCCGGACGAGGAGGTCGAGGTGTTCATCGACCCGCGCCACATCATGGTCTTCGACGAGCACGGCCGCGCCGTGGCCGCGCCGAAGCTGGCGGCCTAGGAGGAAGCGATGGCGCGCATCGATGTCAATCATATCCGCCACTCCTATCTGCAGAACCCGCGCACGGATGCCGATTTCGCGCTGAAGGAAGTGCACCACACGTTCGAGGATGGCGGCGCTTATGCGCTGCTCGGCCCATCCGGCTGCGGCAAGACCACGCTGCTCAACATCATTTCGGGATTGCTGCATCCCTCGCATGGCCAGCTGCTGTTCAACGGCAGGGACGTGACCAATCTGTCGACCCAAGAGCGCAACATCGCCCAGGTCTTCCAGTTCCCGGTGATCTACGACACGATGACCGTCTACGACAATCTGGCGTTCCCGCTGCGCAATCGCGGCGTGCCGGAGCCCGACGTCGACCGCAAGGTGCGCGAGACGCTGGAGATGACCGGGCTGGCCGATATGGCCAAACGAAAGGCGCGCCGACTGACCGCCGACCAGAAGCAGAAAATCTCGCTCGGACGCGGGCTGGTGCGCTCCGACGTCAACGCCATCCTGTTCGACGAGCCTTTGACAGTCATCGACCCGCATATGAAATGGGTGCTGCGCTCGCAGTTGAAGCAGCTTCACCGCCGCTTCGGCTACACCATGGTCTATGTCACGCACGACCAGACCGAGGCGTTGACCTTCGCCGACAGGGTGGTCGTCATGTATGACGGCGAAATCGTGCAGATCGGCACACCGGCAGAGCTGTTCGAGCGCCCGCGCCACACCTTTGTCGGCTATTTCATCGGCTCGCCCGGCATGAATGTCATGCCGGTGGCGATCGACGGCAAGACAGCGAAGCTGGGCTCGCAGCAGATCGAACTGCCGGGCGTGCCCAAGGCGGGCGGCGGCGCCATCGAACTCGGCATCCGTCCCGAATATGTGCGCCTAGGCAGCCAGGGCATGGCCGTCCGGATCAGCAAGGTCGAGGACGTCGGCCGCCACAAGGTGGTCCGTGCCAATCTTGAAGGGCGCGAGATCGCCGCCGTCATCGGCGAGGACGAGACAGTTCCGGCTGATCCGAAGGTGCGGTTCGACCCGGCCGGCATCAACATCTATGCCAATTCCTGGCGCGTCGAGATGGGAGCCTGAAGTGGAAAAGACCTGGAACAACAGAGCCTGGTTCCTGGTGCTGCCGGTGCTGCTGCTGGTGGCGTTCTCGGCGGTCATACCGCTGATGACGGTCGTCAATTATTCGGTGCAGGACACTTTCGGCAATAACGTCTTCTTCTGGGCCGGCACGGAATGGTTCGAGGAACTGCTTTCCTCCAGCCGCTTCTGGCAGGCGATGATCCGCAACCTTGTCTTCTCCTTCATCATCCTGGCGATCGAAGTGCCGCTCGGCATCTTCATTGCGCTCAATATGCCGAAGAAGGGTTGGGGCGTGCCTGTTTGCCTTGTTTTGATGGCGTTGCCGCTGCTGATCCCGTGGAACGTCGTCGGCACCATCTGGCAGGTGTTCGGGCGCAACGACATTGGCCTGCTCGGCTATTACGTCAACGCGCTCGGCATCGACTATAATTATGTGCAAGACCCATACGACGCCTGGGTCACGGTCATCATCATGGACGTCTGGCATTGGACCAGCCTCGTCGTTCTGCTCTGCTATGCCGGCCTGGTCTCGATCCCGGATGCCTTTTATCAGGCGGCCAAGATCGACGGTGCCTCGCGCTGGGCGGTGTTCCGCTACATCCAGCTGCCGAAGATGAACCGCGTGCTGCTGATCGCCGTGCTGCTGCGCTTCATGGATAGCTTCATGATCTACACCGAACCGTTCGTGGTGACCGGCGGCGGACCCGGCAACTCGACGACCTTTCTTTCGATCGATCTCGTCAAGACGGCGCTCGGCCAGTTCGACCTCGGCCCGGCGGCGGCGATGTCGCTGGTCTACTTCCTTATCGTCCTGTTGTTGTCATGGGTGTTCTACACCGTGATGACCAATTACGACGCGGAGCGCTGAGATGAGCCGCACCGAAGAGAGAGCCGATAGGGTGAGCGAGACGACAGCTTCGGAAGGGCTCGCCAGCACGCTACGGCAGGACGAGATCGCACGGCTGATGCGCCGTCGCGGCGAGGAGTCGCGTTGGTGGTGGATCGTGCCGACGCTCTACATCATCGTTCTGCTTTTGCCGATCTACTGGCTCATCAATATGAGCTTCAAGACCAATGGCGAGATCGTCTCGTCGCTGACGCTCTACCCGCACGCACCGACATTGGCGAATTACCGCACCATCTTCACCGACGCGTCCTGGTATTCGGGCTACATCAACTCGATCACCTATGTGGTTATGAACATGGTGATTTCGGTGGCTGCGGCACTGCCTGCTGCCTATGCCTTTTCGCGCTATCGCTTCCTCGGCGACAAGCATCTGTTCTTCTGGCTGCTGACCAACCGCATGGCGCCGCCGGCGGTGTTCGCGCTGCCATTCTTCCAGCTTTATTCGGCCTTCGGCCTTATCGACACCCACATCGCCGTGGCTCTGGCGCATTGCCTGTTCAACGTGCCGCTGGCGGTGTGGATCCTCGAAGGCTTCATGTCGGGCGTACCCAAGGAGATCGACGAGACCGCCTATATCGACGGCTATTCGTTCCCGCGCTTCTTCATCAAGATCTTCATGCCGCTGATTGCGAGCGGCATCGGCGTGGCGTGCTTCTTCTGCTTCATGTTCTCGTGGGTGGAGCTCTTGATCGCCCGTACGCTGACGACAACCGATGCCAAGCCGATCGCCGCGACCATGACCCGCACCGTTTCGGCCGCCGGCATGGATTGGGGGCTGCTCGCCGCAGCCGGCGTGCTGACGCTGATTCCCGGCGCGCTCGTCATCTGGTTTGTGCGCAACTACATCGCCAAGGGCTTTGCCCTGGGGAGGGTATAATGGAGCAGGTCGACAGAAGCCCATGGTGGTGGGCCGTGCTGCTTCTCGCCCTGGTCGTCGTGGCCTGGGTGGCACTTCAAATCGATTTCGTGGCAATAACGGTAGGCTTCAGCGATCCGGCTAATATCCGCCTGTGGGGCTTTAACCTCTCGTCCAACCTCGATTTTTCGTGGATGGCCTGGACGTGGCCGACCGCGGCCTTCTTTGGAACCATCTTTCTGCTGCTTTGCGGCATGGCGTTGTGGGAATACGTCTCGCCGGGCGGCAATCCGCGCGTCGGCGTGCTGCGGTTCGAAACGACGCGCGGCGACCGCCTGTTCCTGTCGCTGCTTGGCAGCGCCTTTATCCATCTCGCTTGGCTGGGTCTAGTCGGACCCAATCTGTGGTGGGCTCTCGCTCTCTCCGTGGTCTACGCCGTCGGCGTGTTCCGCTACGTATAGAGGGGGAAACTGTTGGAACGGCGGCGTGCCGGCCGCCGATCCAGATCGCACTTTGAACTTTAACAGTGGAGGAAATACATGCGACGGCAATTCCTGACATCAACAACTGCGCTTGTCCTATTGCTCGGGGCAAGCAATGCCTATGCCGGAATGGACGAGGCCAAGGCCTTCCTCGATAAGGAAATCGGGCCCCTTTCGACGCTTTCGCGCGCCGACCAGGAAGCCGAGATGCAATGGTTCATCGATGCCGCGAAACCTTTCGCCGGCATGGATATCAAGGTGGTTTCCGAAACCATCGCCACGCATCAGTATGAATCGCAGGTGCTGGCGCCGGCCTTTACGGCCATCACCGGCATCAAGGTTACGCATGACGTCATCCAGGAAGGCGACGTCGTCGAGAAGATCCAGACCCAGATGCAGACCGGCCAGAACCTCTATGACGGCTGGGTCAACGATTCCGATCTGATCGGCACGCACTGGCGCTACCAGCAGGTGCGCAACCTGACCGACTGGATGGCAGGCGACGGCAAGGATGTCACCAACCCGAATCTCGACCTGAAGGATTTCATCGGCACTTCGTTCACCACCGCGCCCGACAAGAAACTCTACCAACTTCCCGACCAGCAGTTCGCCAACCTCTACTGGTTCCGTTACGACTGGTTCAACGACGAGAAGAACAAGGCGGACTTCAAGGCCAAATACGGCTACGACCTCGGCGTGCCGGTGAACTGGTCGGCCTATGAGGACATTGCAGCGTTCTTCACCGGGCGTGAGATCGACGGCAAGAAGGTCTACGGCCATATGGACTATGGCAAGAAGGACCCCTCGCTCGGCTGGCGGTTCACCGACGCCTGGCTGTCGATGGCCGGCAATGGCGACAAGGGCATTCCGAACGGTCTGCCCGTCGACGAATGGGGCATCAAGGTCGACGAGAATTCGCGTCCGGTCGGTTCCTGCACGGCGCGCGGCGGCGACACCAATGGTCCGGCTTCCGTCTATGCCATCCAGAAGTACCTCGATTGGCTGAAGGCCTATGCACCGGCGGAAGCCCAAGGCATGACCTTCTCCGAATCGGGGCCAGTTCCGGCGCAGGGCGCGGTTGCCCAGCAGATCTTCTGGTACACCGCCTTCACGGCCAGCATGGTCGACGCCAGCGCCAAGGCGGTGCTGAACGACGACGGCACGCCGAAGTGGCGCATGGCGCCGTCGCCGCATGGCGTCTACTGGAAGGACGGCATGAAGCTTGGCTATCAGGACGTCGGTTCCTGGACGCTGATGAAGTCGACGCCGACCGACCGCGCCAAGGCCGCCTGGCTCTACGCGCAGTTCGTCACCTCGAAGACGGTCGACGTGAAGAAGAGCCATGTCGGCCTGACCTTCATCCGCGAGAGCACGATCCACGACAAGAGCTTCACCGAACGTGCGCCAAAGCTCGGCGGCCTGATCGAGTTCTACCGCTCGCCAGCGCGCGTCCAGTGGTCGCCGACCGGCACCAACGTGCCGGACTATCCGAAGCTGGCACAGCTCTGGTGGCAGGCGATCGGCGATGCTTCGTCGGGTGCCAAGAGCGCGCAGGAAGCGATGGACTCGCTCTGCGCCGAGCAGGAAAAGGTGATGAGCCGCATCGAGAAGTCGGGCGTTCAGGGCGATATTGGCCCGAAGATGGCCGAAGAGCATGACCTCGCCTACTGGAATGCGGACGCGGTCAAGAAGGGCAATCTCGCTCCTCAGCTCAAGATCGAGAACGAGAAGGAAAAGCCGGTCACCATCAACTACGACGAGCTGGTGAAGAGCTGGCAGCAATAGGACCGTTTGATGCGGGCGTCCGCGCCCGCATCGCCATGCTCAGGGGAGGCGGCATGTTGCCGTCTCCCCTGTTTGCGTGAACGGCTCCGCGCCATCTGGCGTCGAGACATCGCAGCACCTTGAATTCGCTTCGACGGGAGAGAGAATGACCGGATATATCCTTGCAATCGACCAGGGGACGACATCGAGCCGGGCGATCCTGTTCGACGACAAGATGATGGTCGTCGGCAGCGGGCAAAAGGAATTCACCCAATATTATCCGGCCTCCGGCTGGGTCGAGCACGATCCCGAGGAGATATGGGCAAGCGTCGTGGAAACGGTGAAGGCCGCGCTGAAGACAGCCGGCCGCAACGCAGCGGAAGTCGCCGCGATCGGCATCACCAACCAGCGCGAAACGGTCGTCATCTGGGACAAACAGACCGGCAAGCCGATCCACAACGCGATTGTCTGGCAAGATCGTCGCACCGCGCCGCTATGCCAGAAACTGAAGAAGCTGGGGCTGGAGAAGAAATTCACGAGAAAGACCGGCCTGCTGCTCGATCCCTATTTCTCCGGCACCAAGATCGCCTGGATGCTGGACAAGGTGAAGGGCGCCAGAAAATGCGCCGAGAAGGGCGAACTGCTGGCCGGCACCATCGACAGTTTTTTGATCTGGCGGCTGACCGGCGGCAAGATCCACGCCACTGACGCCACCAACGCCTCGCGCACGCTGGTCTACAACATCGAACAAAACGCCTGGGACGACGAGCTGCTGGCCATTCTTGGCATACCGGCAAGAATGCTGCCACAGGTGAAAGATTGTGCCGATGATTTTGGAATAACCGACAAAAGCCTGTTTGGTGCAGAGATCAGAATCCTCGGTGTGGCCGGCGACCAGCATGCGGCGGCAATCGGCCAGGCCTGTTTCGAGCCAGGCATGATGAAGTCGACCTACGGCACCGGTTGCTTTGCGCTGCTCAACACCGGAAGCGATCTCGTGCGTTCTAAGAACCGGCTTTTGACCACCATCGCCTACAGGCTGAACGGCAAGACCACCTATGCGCTGGAGGGCTCGATCTTTATCGCCGGCGCCGCCGTGCAATGGCTGCGCGACGGAATCAAGGTAATCGGCAGGGCCGAGCATAGCGGCAAATTGGCGGCGGAAGCCGATCCAACGCAGAACGTCTATCTGGTGCCGGCTTTCGTCGGGCTCGGCGCACCGCACTGGGATGCCGAGGCGCGCGGCGCCATCTTCGGGCTGACCCGCAATTCGGGGCCGGCGGAATTTGCCCGCGCGGCACTGGAATCCGTTGCGTTCCAAACGCGCGATCTGCTTGACGCCATGCGCCGGGACTGGAAAGGCGCCTCGGTCAAGACCGTGCTCAGGGTCGATGGCGGCATGGTGGCGTCGGACTGGACGATGCAGCGGCTGGCCGACATTCTCGATGCGCCGGTCGACCGGCCGACAATTCTCGAGACGACAGCACTCGGTGCGGCTTGGCTGGCCGGCTCGAAGGCGGGTGTCTGGCCGAAGGCCGCGGAATTCGCCAGGAGCTGGGCGCTCGAGCGCCGGTTCAAGCCGGACATGGATGCTTCGACACGTGCCGCCAAGCTGGCAGGTTGGCGCCACGCTGTGCGCAGGACGCTAAGTGCGCAATAGGCAGGGATGCCACCGGATTCGCACTAATGAAAAACCCGCGCCGTTGCGGGCGCGGGCTTGCAGCCTCTAATCTGGGACTCAGTAAGGCGACCGGCACTGCCGGCGCGGACCGTAGTTGGGCTGGTAAGTGTTGTCAGAAGCGCGATAGCTCCGATAATGATCATAGCACCACTGCACGTGGGCATCGCCACGATAGACACGATTCTGGTTGACAATCGCGCCAGTGATCAGCGCTCCGGTAGCAAACGCGGCCAGCGGGAACCAGAAGTCGCCGTGGCGGCGGTAGCCGGGACGGTAGTAGCGATAGCCGCGATGGCCACGCCAGTACATGCCGTCGTCACGCGAAAAATTGCGACGGGAGAAATCGCGACGCGAGAAATCGCGATTGAAACTCCGGTGCCTCCGCCACGGCTCGTACTGGACGGTCTGGACATTCGAGGTGAGCCCCTGGGCAGGGGGCGCATAGCTGGGCTGAGCGTTGACTGGCACGATCTCCGCGGCAGCGAATGAGATCGAAAGGGTGGTCGCCAGCAGGCCCGACATGATCCTATTCATGATCTTCTCCTTGAAACGCATGTCCCTTGTCGCGGAAAAACGGACAGGCTGCGCAAATTGTTCCGCCAAAAATCCCAAGTTGCTGATCTGCAAAGGTTCTCTCGATTCGCTGCTTGCGCTTGTCCCGCAAAGCGCGAGCTTCGGCCTTGCGCGAGGGGGAGGCAGTTCCGTCAACGCCGAAGCGCACCGCACGGCATGATGACGCGGCAGGAAAGTCCGGTTTGGGAGCCGTCTTTTTCCGGTTGACCGGTAGAGGCACTCTCCCTATGTTCCGCGCAATTTCGAGGGCGGCCTTTCTGAGCCCGCGGGAGCGCGTAGCTCAGCCGGTAGAGCAACTGACTTTTAATCAGTAGGTCATGGGTTCGAATCCCATCGCGCTCACCAAAATCAAGATTGTCCAACCCGGAGACATAGGTAACAGATTGTACCTAAGACATGGGTGACAACCTCGTGCCGAACGCATGCAGTGGCTTTAGCCGCCCGCCCCATCGTCCATCATCGTGCCGGTGAGCGCCTCATACGCTCTGCTGCACAGCTGTGAATGCGGACAATCCTTCAAGATAAGCACTGGCACCACGGTGAGAACCGCTGCGGCAAGGATTTGCAGGCAAAGACCGACGGCGCTTACCTTCCTGCCGAACACACCGGCCAGGAAAAAGTAGAGACCCTGGGCCATGCAGGCTGCCGTCAGAATGCCCAGAAGCGTGCTGGTCGCTCTTGCGAAGGGCGCTATGTAGCCGTCGGGAAAACCCGACATGCCGAGATCCATCGACCATTGCAGCGCCAGCATGACACTCAGTGCTGACCAGACGAGGGCCGTCATACGAGTGAACAGCATCTGCTTTGGTTTGTTGCTCGGATCGGCCATCGGAATCACGTCGGGATTGCTTGCGGTGACATGCGCAAGCTCTCGGTCAGATCAGCGAGACGTTGCCGCCGGGATGGCGTTCGAGCCGTCCGGCGAGGTCGAGCTCCAGCAGCACCATGAACACTTGAGCGGGATGCAGGCCGGTGTGACGGATGATCTCGTCGACTGCTACCGGCGTCGGGCCGAGCGCCTCGACGACGCGGTCGCGGTCGTCCTCGCGCGGCGGCGGTGTTGCTGAAAAGTCGGGCGGCTCTTCAAGCGGCGATGTCCTTGGCGACCAGCCGCCGACCAGCGGCGCTATCGCACTGGTGATATCGGCGGCCTCGGTGACAAGGATGGCGCCGTCCTTGAGCAGGCCATTGGTGCCGGCAGCGCGCGGATCGAGCGGCGAACCGGGAACGGCGAAAACCAGCCGGCCCATCTCGCCGGCAAGCCGGGCGCTGATCAGTGAGCCGGAGCGCTGTGCGGCCTCGACCACCACCAATCCCAATGCAGCACCGGCGACGAGCCGGTTGCGGCGCGGAAAATCCTGTGCGCGTGGCTGCCAGCCAAACGGCATTTCGGAAATGATGGCGCCGCCGCGCTCGGCGATCTCGTCGCACAGGCCGGCATTTTCGGGCGGGTAGGGCAAATCGAGGCCGCCGGCGAGCACGCCGATTGTGCCAGTCGCAAGGCTGCCCTGGTGCGCGGCCGTATCGATGCCGCGCGCCAGGCCGGAGACGATGCCATAGCCGTCGCGGCCGAGATCCGCCGCCAGCATTCGCGCCATCTTGATGCCGGCCAGCGATGCGTTGCGAGCGCCGACGATGGCGACCGCTGGCAAGCGGAACACCGCGCTATTGCCCCTGACCGCGAGCAGCGGCGGCGGATGATCCATGCTTTTCATCAGCGGCGGATAATCCGCTTCGCCGATGCCGACGAAGCGGGCGCCAGCCCGCCGGGCGGTCTCCAGCTCCGCCTCGGTCTCGGCAATGGACGGGATGCGGACGATTTTTTTGGCGCCCCCCGAAATCATCAGCTCGGGCAGCATCGATAGCGCTGCTTCGGCCGAACCGAACCGGTTGATCAGGTCGCGAAAGGAAGCCGGGCCGACATTCGGCGTGCGGATCAGACGAAGCCAGCTCAGCCGCTGCCGGTCGCTGAGGCGCGGCCCGGCGTCGGGCTCGCTCACTCCTTGGCCCCGATCTTACCCTCGGTGCCGGCAAGCAGCCGCGCAATGTTGGCGCGGTGCTTTACGATGACGATTAGGCTCATCGCCGCGAAAAGCCCGGCAATCTGCGGCGTGCTCAGGAAATACAGCGCCATGGGCACCACGACTGCTGCCGTCAGTGCCGCAAGCGAGGAGAAGCGGAACAGGAAGGCCACCGCCAGCCAGACGACGGCGAAGATCAGCGCCGCCTGCCAGGCAAGGCCGATCAGCACGCCAAGGTAAGTGGCGACACCCTTGCCCCCCTTGAAGCCGAGCCAGACCGGAAAGAGATGACCTAAAAACGCGCCGAAGCCGGCCCAAAGTCCGAACTCGGGCGCAAAGCGGCCTGCGATCAGCACCGCCGCGGTGCCTTTAAGGGCGTCGAGCAGAAGCGTGGCCGCGGCCAAGCTCTTGTTGCCGGTGCGCAGCACATTGGTGGCGCCGATGTTGCCGGAGCCGATGTTGCGCACGTCGCCGAGGCCGGCGGCACGGGTGATCAGCAGGCCAAACGGGATCGAGCCGAGAAGATAGCCGAACACCAATGCCAAGACGGGACTGTAAGCCATTGTTTCCCCGAACTTTCCTTGGCTGAGCGGATTTTAAGCCGTGACACCTGTTTTCGTCCTAGGCCGAAAACACTGTGCGGCCCGCCACCATCGTTTGCAAGACCTTGCCTTGCAGTCGTGCGCCTTCGAAACAGGTGTTTTTCGAGCGTGAGCGGATGCCGCTCTCGCTGACGACCCATGGCTCGTCCAGATCGACGAGCGAAAGGTCGGCCAATGCCCCCGGTTTCAGCGTGCCGCCGGGCAGGCCGAACAATCTTGCCGGCGCGGTCGACAGTGTCTCGACCAGCCGGAGCAGCGTCACGTCGCCATTGTGATAGAGCCGCAGCGCTGCGCCTAGCAGCGTTTCCAGGCCGATGGCGCCGGCCGCGGCATCGGCAAAGGGAAGGCGCTTGGTGTCGACGTCCTGCGGGTCGTGCGAGGAGACGATGAGATCGATGGTGCCGTCCTTGATCGCTTCGATCATCGCCAGCCGGTCTTCCTCGGCGCGCAGCGGCGGCGTCAGCCGGAAGAAGGTGCGGTACTCGCCGACATCATTCTCGTTGAGCGACAGATTGTGGATCGACACGCCTGATGTGACATTGGCGCCATCGGCTTTCGCGCGTGCTACCGCGCTTGCCGCCATAGCCGTCGAAATCTTGGCAGCGTGATAGGCGCCGCCGGTCAGGCGAGCCAACGCGAGATCGCGCTCCAAGGGGATCGATTCGGCTTCGCGCGGAATGCCGGCAAGGCCAAGCCAGCTTGCGTAAAGGCCTTCGTTCATCACGCCGGCCGAAGCGAGGTCGGCGTCTTGGGTTTCATGCGCGATGACGCCACCGAAATCGCGCGCATAGGTCAGCGCGCGGCGCATCACCAGCGCGCTGGCAATAGAATGCCGGCCATCGGTGAAGGCGACCGCGCCGGCCTCGCGCAGCAGGCCGAATTCGGTCATCTCGCGGCCTTCCAGCCCCTTGGTGATCGCTGCTGCCGGCAAGATGTTGACGATGGCGGTGTCCTTGGCGGTGCGCAGCACGAACTCGACCAGTGCGACATTGTCGATCACCGGGTCGGTATCGGGCATCATGACGATTGAGGTGACGCCGCCGGCCGCCGCAGCGATGCTCGCCGAAGCAATGGTCTCCCGGTGTTCGCCGCCGGGTTCGCCGATGAAGACGCGCGCGTCGATCAATCCGGGGATGATAGTCTTGCCGGCGCAGTCGATGATGGTGGCGCCGTCGGGCGCGCCCTGGTTCAAGGCCGCCTTGCCGGCGGCAACGATTTTGCGGCCTTCAACGATGACGGTGCCGACCTCATCGATGCCGCGCGACGGGTCGACGATGTGGGCCCGGCGGAAGACCGTAATGCTCATCAGGCGCGGCCCTCGTGATTTCGACGGGGGTCGAGCAGCGCTTCCATAACCGCCATGCGCACGGCGACGCCCATCTCAACCTGTTCCTGGATAACGCTTTGCGGGCCGTCGGCGATCTCGGAGGCGATCTCGACGCCGCGGTTCATCGGGCCGGGATGCATGACCAGCGCACCGTCCTTGGCCGCCTTCAGCTTCTCCGCGTCGAGGCCGAAATAGCGGAAATATTCGCGCACCGACGGTACGAAAGCGCCTTCCATGCGTTCGCGCTGCAGGCGCAGCATCATTACCACGTCGGCGTCCTTCAGACCCTCGGCCATGGAACGTGTGACGATGACGCCCATCTTCTCGATGCCGGCGGGCAAAAGCGTCGAAGGGGCGACGACCCTGACCTGGGCACCAAGCGCGTTGAGCAGGATGATGTTGGAGCGGGCCACGCGCGAATGCAGGATGTCGCCGCAGATCGCCACGATCAGCTTCGACAACGGACCCTTGACGCGGCGGATGGTCAGTGCGTCGAGCAGCGCCTGGGTAGGGTGCTCATGGGCGCCGTCGCCGGCATTGACCACCGAACAGCCAACTTTTTGGGCAAGAAGTGCTGCCGCGCCGGCCGATTGATGGCGGATGATCAATATGTCGGGACGCATGGCATTCAGCGTCATCGCCGTATCGATCAGCGTCTCGCCCTTTTTCACCGACGAACTCGCTACGGACATGTTCATGACGTCGGCGCCGAGCCGTTTGCCGGCCAGCTCGAATGACGATTGCGTACGGGTCGAGGCTTCGTAGAAGAGATTGATCTGGGTGCGGCCGCGCAGCGTCGATGTCTTCTTGTCCGACTGCCGCGAGATGGCAACGGCCCTGTCCGCCCGGTCGAGCAGAAGCTCGATGTCGGCAGGGGAAAGATCGCGGATGCCCAGAAGATGGCGGTGGGGATAAAGCGGCAGGGACGATGCGTCGGTCATCTCAAGTCGCTGCTATAGGGGGGAGGCTCCGCGGCTGCAAGCACCGGCTTGGGATTGGATTGGTTCTCCCCGGTATTTTCGTCGCGCGCCGCTGGCCATAGGCTATAAACCGCCTTGGCTTTGGATTCGCAGCCTTCAGGTGATAAGGACGAAGCGTGACCGACGACGTGACCAACCAGCCGCCGCCGCTGGCCGGCGGCAACGCCTGGCGGGGCGATCCGTTGCTGATCCAGCTTGCCGAGCGCTTTTCCGATCCGGTGCGCAAGGACCTCGACGGGCTTGGCCGGTTCGTTCTGACCCATGAGGCGCAGGAACTGGCCCGTCTTGCCAATGTCGAGACGCCGAAGCTCAGGACCCACGACCGCCAGGGTCGGCGCATCGACCAGGTCGAGTTTCACCCCGCCTATCACGCACTGATGCGCCGCTCGGTCGCCAACGGGCTGCATTCGTCGGTCTGGGAGAATGGCGATGCCGAGATAGGCCGCCGCCATCAGGTGCGCGCCGCGCGCTTTTACCTCACGGCTGAGCTCGAGACCGGGCATCTCTGCCCGATCACCATGACCAGCGCTTCGCTGGCGGCGCTGATGGCCAGCCCGAAGCTGTTTCGCGAATGGGCGCCTCGGGTGACGACGCGCAAATACGATCAAAGCCAGAAGCCTCCGGTCGAAAAAGCCGGGCTGACGCTCGGCATGGGCATGACCGAGAAGCAAGGCGGCACCGATGTCCGTGCCAACGTCACCAGGGCCGAGCGCGCCGGCAGCGGGTTTTATCGCCTGACCGGCCACAAATGGTTCATGTCGGCGCCGATGTCGGATGCCTTCCTGGTGCTCGGACAGGTGCCGGAGGGACTGTCGTGCTTTCTCGTTCCCCGCCTGCTCGCCGACGGATCCGGCAACGGCTTCCGTTTTCAACGGCTGAAGGACAAGCTCGGCAACCGATCCAATGCCTCGTCGGAGGTGGAATTCGTCAATGCCATCGGCGAGATGGTCGGCGAGCCCGGCGCGGGCGTGAAGACGATCATGGACATGGTGACCCTGACGCGGCTCGACTGTGCCGTCGCCTCATCGGCGATCATGCGGGCCGGACTGGCCGAGGCCGTCCACCACACGCGCCACCGCAAGGTGTTCGGAACCAATCTGGTCGAGCAGCCGCTGATGCAGCGGGTGCTGGCCGATATGGCGCTCGACGTTGCCGCTGCTACTGCGCTGTCGTTCCGGCTGGCGCGCTCCTTCGACGAGGCGGCCGGCGACCGCGGCGAGGCGGCCTTCGCGCGCGCCATGACGCCGGTCGTCAAATACTGGGTCTGCAAGATTGCGCCGCCGCTGCTCTATGAAGCGATGGAGTGCCTCGGCGGCAATGGCTATGTCGAGGAGGGGCCGCTCGCCCGCTACTATCGCGAAGCTCCGGTCAACGCGATATGGGAGGGATCCGGCAACGTCATGGCGCTCGACGTGCTACGTGTGCTGGGGCGTGCACCCGGCCTGTTCGATGACGTGCTGGCCGGCATCGACCGCGATCTCGGCGCCGGCGGACGCGGCACCGTCGGCGTGCTCAAAGCGGCAATGCAGGTCGCTGCAACCGACGAGGGCTCGGCGCGGCTCTTGACCGAGCAATTGGCATTGTCGGCGGCGGCGGCAGAGCTTCGCAGGTTGGGGGCAGGGCGGATCGCCGACGCCTTCGTCGAAACGCGCCTCGCCGGCCAGTGGCGCAATACCTATGGCATGATCGATTCCCGCCATGATGCGCGCATGATCATCGATACGCTCTACCCGCCGATCAACTAAGGGCCGTCGCCCAATTCGCTGCCGCTCTCGCGACCCTGTGGATGGCCGTTAACCTTAACGAATGGTTTCCATTGCGGCGGCCGGTGGCAAAGCCCAGTGTTATGGTTAAGGCAAGGATTGTTCAGCTTGAGCGGCTTTGCCCTGCGAAGCAGGAGCGTCATGCGGCATATTCTGAGCTCTTTTCTGGCATTGCATTGGGCGGCCGTTTTCGCCCTGCTGGCGTTCATTTGCATCGACGGGAATCGAGGCGTGGCGACGGCCCTTGGCGTACTGGGCGTTCCCGTCCAGAACACTCGATTTGCCGATCTCGAAAACGCCGTCGTCGTGGCGCCGCTCGCCGTGGCACTGCTTGTCGTCGCGGTGCTGTTCTGCTGGGCCTTTGTTGAAGCACTGACCAGCGACACGACCAACCCGGATCCCGCCGACAGCGTCATGCGAATCGCCTTCATTTCCGCCTTAGGCGTGCTGTCGCTGATCGTCATCGGCGGCGCCGCGCAAGGCATCAATGGGCTGTTCATGATTGTCGCGGTGCAATTGGCGGCACTTCTGGCGTCCTATGTCGCGGTGCTCGCGGAGCGGCGGTCGACCGTTGCCGCGGCAGCTCCAGGGACCGGCGAAATCCGAGCGGCCGCGCATGTCATGGCCAAGGCAGCGGCGCATAATTCCTCGCTTGCCCGCATTTCCGGCCGGCTGGATTCGAGGGATGACCGCTGATGCGCACCTTGTTCGCGCTGTGGGCGGCTCCGCTCCTCTTGTTTTGGGGCTGGTTCTTTCTGTCGCTCAACGACATCAATTTCGGCTATGTCATGCTGAGCCGCCAATTACACGATCTCGTCTTCCAGCTCTATGGACAGATGCTGGGCGTCGATCCGGCGCTCATTCCGGGCATGGTGGCGAAAGCTTGCGTATTCGACGGCGTGCTGCTGGTGGCGTTCTGGGCATTTCGCCGCCGCAAGACGATTGGTGGCTGGATCACGGCGATGCGCAACCGCTATTTCGACCAGGCATCGACGCCGAGCGCCTGAAGCCGGTCGAGAACGCCCTGGAGGATGAAAGCGGCCGCCGCTGAATCGATCTTGCCGGCGCGTTTCTTGCGGGAAAAATCCATCTCGATCAGTGTTCGCTCGGCCGCCACCGTCGACAGCCTTTCGTCCCAAAAGACGAACGGCAGATCGGTCAATCCAGCCATGTTGCGGACGAAAGCGCGGGATTTTTGGGCGCGCGGGCCTTCCGAGCCGTCCATGTTGATGGGGAGGCCGATTGCCACGGCGCCGGCATTCTCCTTCTGCAACAGGGCGAGCAGCACTGCGGCATCGAGCGAGAATTTCTTGCGCATGATGACGGGGCGCGGGTGCGCGAACGACAAGCCGCGGTCCGAAACCGCCACGCCGATCGTTTTGTCGCCAAGGTCGAGACCGGCCAGGGTCTTGCCGCCGCCCAGCCGGGCCGGCAACTCCTCGATGGTGATGATGCCCAACGGCTTTTCCTTTGACCGCGACGCCGCACGTCCTATACGCGCAAAGCGTGCGCGGCACTTTAATTTCGCCGCCGGCGTTCTATCCTCTACCGAAGCAAAAATCGAGGAAAGCATTGATGAAACTGACCTGGTACGGACATTCGGCATTCAGAATCGAAATCGAAGGCGCGAAAATCCTCATCGACCCCTATCTGGTCGGCAATCCGTCATGGGCGGGCGGCTGGGAAGGGCCGGCCGAAGGGATCACGCACGTGTTGCTCACCCATGGCCACAGTGACCACATCAGCGGCGCCGTCGAAGTGCTCAAGAAGAGCGGCGCGATGCTGGTCGCCAATTTCGAGATTTGCATGTACCTGGTCGGCAAGGGTGTCGGTGACAAGCAGATCAATCCCGGCAATATCGGCGGCACCGTCGATTGCGGCGGCTTCACCACCACCTTCGTTCAGGCTCTGCATTCATCGTCCTTTCCGGGCGAGGGTGGCCAGAATACCTATCTCGGCAATCCGGGCGGGCTCGTCCTGCACTTTCCCGAGGACAAGACGCTTTATCATATGGGCGACACCGACATTTTTTCCGACATGGCGCTGATCAACGAGTTGCACGAACCGAAGATCGGCATCGTGCCGATCGGCGACCGCTTCACCATGGGTGGCGCGGTAGCAGCCCTTGCCTGCCAGCGTTTCTTCAAGTTCGAGACGGTCGTTCCCGCTCACTTCGGCACATTTCCGATGATCGATCAGACCGCCGACAAATTCGTGGCCGGGCTGGATGGATCGGGTGTGAAAGTTGCGTTGCCGAAGATCGGCGAGACGATTACGCTGTAAAGAAAGCCGGTCCGGAACGATACGATGCGCTTGAGAAATTCTCTTTGCATTTCAATGCTGGTTGCCGCGTCGCCGACGCTGGCCGCGGAAAATTTCATCGAGGGCGTCTATCTGCAATCGGAGGACCTCTGCGCGCAGGCCAAAAAGGATACGCTGCAGACGGTGATCGAGGGCGGCAATATCGTGCTGTCGGCAAATGGCCTGGAAAGCATCGAATATAATTGTGAATTCCTGCAGATCACCAAAGCGACACGCTCACCGAGCTGGGCGGTGACCGCTATATGCCAGGAGCCGGGCTACGTCTTTCCCGATGTTCTCTCACTGACACAGATGAGCCCGACGCAGATCGACCTGGTATCGGTTCGGCCTGCCGCCGACGAAGGCGAGCAGAGCGGCAACGGCGGCAGTTATTTCCTCTGCGACGGCGTGGCGATGCCATAGGGCAGTTGAAGGCACGATGCATGTTGCGCGGCACGCGCCGCGCCGCTATAGCGCTGGTTTTCCCCGAGGCACAAACATGTCCGTTGATATAAAAACCGTGAAGCGCGTCGCGCATCTTGCCCGTATTGCGGTGAGCGAGGAGGATGCAGAGCGCATGACCGGCGAATTGAACGCCATTTTGGGCTTTGTCGAGCAGTTGAACGAGGTCGATGTTTCCGCCGTCGAGCCGATGACCTCGGTCACGCCGATGGCGATGAAAAAGCGCCAGGACGTCGTCACCGACGGCGGCAAGGCAGCCGACATCGTCGCCAATGCACCGGCGACCGAAGAAAATTTCTTCCTTGTGCCGAAGGTCGTGGAGTAGCAGGCCGATGGCAATCGACATCGCGGCTGAGACGCCGCTGCAGGACGATGTGCGTGGGCTGATCGAGGAGCTCAACGCCACATTGCTGGAGCTGACGCCGCCAGAGCATTGCTACCACTTGACGGTCGAGCAGATGGCGGACCGCAACACGACCGTCTTCATCGCCCGCGACAACGGCCTTGCCATCGGGTGCGGCGCACTGAAGCGCCACGATGCTGTCGTAGGCGAGGTCAAGCGCATGTATACGCGACCGTCGCATCGCGGCCACAAGATCGGCGCGAAGATTGTCGAGCGTATCGAGGCGCTGGCGCGCCAAGAAGGGCTTAAGCGTCTGGTGCTGGAGACGGGCGACCGTCATCCCGCCGCCTGGACCGTCTACGAACGCGCCGGTTTTTCGCGCTGCGGCCCGGTACTGGATTATCCCGATTCCGAGTGGTCGGTGTTTTACGAAAAGAGCCTTGCCTGATGAGCGACCTTACCCAGCTGACGATTTCGCAGGCCCGCGCCAAATTGCGCTCCAGGGAGATCACAGCCACCGAAATCACCGAGGCTTATCTATCGGCGGTCGAGCGAGCCAATCCGGCGCTCAATGCCTACGTCGTGGTCACCGACGACAAGGCGCGCGACATGGCCAAGACCTCCGACGCGAAACTGGCCAAGGGCGAGGGCGGGTCGCTCGAGGGTATCCCGCTCGGCATCAAGGATTTGTTCGGCACCGAAGGCGTCCACACCCAGGCCTGCAGCCATGTGCTGGACGGCTTCAAACCGCGCTACGAATCGACGGTCACCGCCAATCTGTGGGCGGATGGTGCCGTCATGCTCGGCAAACTCAACATGGACGAGTTCGCCATGGGCTCGTCCAACGAGACCTCGCATTACGGGCCGGTCATCAACCCGTGGCGGCGTTCGCGCCTCGACACGGTGGTGATGCCGACGACACATCAGGGCGAGGGCGGCTTCGTTTCGGCGGGCGGCACCAGGACCGCGCGCACGTTGGACAATGCCCAACTGGTGCCGGGCGGTTCGTCCGGAGGCTCGGCATCAGCGGTCTCGGCCTTCCTGTGCGCCGGCGCCACCGCCACCGACACCGGCGGCTCGATCCGCCAGCCCGCCGCCTTCACTGGCACAGTCGGCATCAAGCCGACCTATGGCCGCTGCTCGCGCTGGGGGATCGTAGCTTTCGCCTCTTCGCTCGACCAGGCCGGGCCGATCGCGCGCGACGTCCGCGATGCCGCGATCCTGTTGAAGTCGATGGCTTCGGTCGACCCGAAGGACACGACGTCCGTCGACCTGCCGGTGCCGGACTACGAGGCGGCGATCGGCCGCCCGATCAAAGGCATGAAGGTCGGCATCCCAAAGGAATATCGTGTCGACGACATGCCCGCGGAGATCGAGGCGCTGTGGCAGAAAGGCATTGCCTGGCTGCGGGATGCCGGCGCCGAGATCGTCGATATCTCGCTACCGCACACAAAATACGCGCTGCCGGCCTATTACATCGTGGCGCCGGCCGAAGCCTCGTCCAACCTCGCCCGTTACGACGGCGTCCGCTATGGCTTGCGCGTGCCCGGCAAGGACATTGTCGACATGTATGAAAAGACCCGCGCCGCCGGCTTCGGGCGGGAGGTCAAGCGCCGCATCATGATAGGCACCTATGTGCTTTCCGCCGGCTATTACGATGCCTACTATCTGCAGGCGCAGAAGGTTCGAACCCTGATCAAGCGTGACTTCGAAAATGTATTTGCAGCAGGCGTCGACGTCATCCTGACGCCGGCAACGCCTTCCGCTGCCTTCGGCATCGCCGACGAGGACATGGCCGCCGACCCGGTCAAGATGTATCTCAATGACATTTTTACGGTGACGGTGAACATGGCCGGCTTGCCCGGCATAGCGGTTCCAGCCGGGCTCGACGCCAAGGGACTGCCGCTCGGCCTGCAGCTGATCGGCCGGCCTTTCGACGAGGAAACGCTGTTCCAGACCGCCCACGTCATCGAACAGGCGGCCGGCACATTTCAGCCGGAAAAATGGTGGTAGGATCGTTTCTCATCTGAGGGGTGAGGGATGTTCTTCTATGTCTCCAAGGCTCTGTGGCTCTTCGTCCAGCCGCTTAATCTCGCGATCATCCTGCTGCTGGCTGGATTGCTTGCGGCATTGGTCGGGCGCAAGAGGCTGTTTGCCACCGGCAGCGTGCTGGCATTCCTTGTCCTTGCACTCTCGGCGTGGACCTCGCTCGGCGCAGTGATGCTTAATCCGCTCGAGGAGCGTTTCCCCAAGCCACCGCTGCCGGAACGAGTTGACGGAATCGTTGTGCTCGGCGGCGGTATGGAGAGCGCCATCAACTTCGTCCGCGGTGGCTATGAACTCAACGCCAGTGGCGACCGATTGGTCGAGGCAGCCGTGCTGGCACGGCGTTTTCCGACAGCGAGGGTCGTCATTTCAGGTGGCCCCATTGCAATGGTCCGCGAAGACGAGGGCGATGCGGCGACAGCTCCACGCCTGTTCACTGCGCTCGGCGTGACGGCCGATCGGCTGGTCCTTGAGGGCAAATCACGCAACACCTACGAGAATGCGGTCTTCACCAAGCAACTGATCACGCCAAAACCGGGCGAGACCTGGCTGCTGGTGACCTCGGCCTTCCACATGCCGCGCGCCAAGGCGCTGTTCGACAAAGCCGGCTTTCCGACGGTTCCGTGGCCGGTCGACTACCGCACCTCCGGCAAGGAAGGCATCGGCCTGTTCCGCACAGATGCCAACGAAGCACTGCAGACCACAACCATCGCGACCCGTGAATGGATCGGGCTGATTGCCTACTGGCTGTCAGGCCGGATAGACCGGCCTTTTCCGGCGCCGGATGTTGGGCCGGGCGGCTGACCGAGCACTGCTTGTCGCGCCGCGGAGAAAAACTGCCGGCGCACCAGCACCGCCAGGAGCAGCAGCGTCGACAGGACGAACACCGTGGGATCGACGAACCAACCGAGATAGCCGATCGAGAAGAACACGCCGCGCAGGCCCGAATTGAAATGCTTTCCGGCCAACATGTTCATGCGCGCGGCACGCCACACCGCCGTTTCGGTGACCGGATTGCGCGACGCCTCGCCATGCGGAATCGGCACGGCGCCGATCAGGATCGAGCAATAGTTGAACAGCCGGTAAGCCCAGCCGAATTTGAAGAAGGAAAAGGCCAGGATCAGCACCAGCCCGAGCACCTTCGTCTGGAAGGCTGCGCGTGAGGACGTGGCGCCAAACGGCAGGTCGCTCAGCACGGTCAGAACCTGATCGGAGGCGCCGAGCAGGGCAAAACAGCCGCCGATCGCAATCAGCGAACTGGAGGCAAAGAAGGCGGTCCCCTGTTGCAGCCCGCTCATGATGGCGGTGTCGACGATGCGGATCTCGCGTTCGGCCATGGTCCGCATCCAGGCCTCGCGCTGCGTGTTCATAGCCCTCGTCAGCGACATGCGGCTGACCAGCATTCCATCGGCGGCGAGCGTATGCAGCACCCACGCGGCAAGGAAGAACCCCAGCGCCGCAAGGTCGGCCGTCGATAGGTGAAAGGAATCGCTCATGCGTTGCTTTTACCACAGGCGGCAGTAATGCTTCGATGGCCGAAGTTGGAATGTCGCTGCCGGAGCAAACAAGGTCGGCAGGCGCAGCGCCGCAATCTTCAAAACAGCGGAAAACATCATGGGAATTCCTATATATAGACCTCAACAGGGTCCCAGGAGAAAACGCCCACGTGTTCCTTTCGGTTTTCGACTTGTTCAAGATCGGCATCGGCCCATCGAGTTCGCACACGATGGGGCCGATGACGGCCGCGCGGCGGTTTCTCGACGAGATTGCGGGAGACGACTGGCCGCGCCCGGCCGGCGCCAAGGTCGACCGGATCGCTGCCAGCCTGCATGGCTCGCTCGCCTACACCGGCATCGGCCATGGCTCCGACCGAGCCGTGGTGCTCGGCCTCGCGGGCCAGACGCCGCAGACGGTGGATCCCGACCTAGCAGACGGCATCGTCGCTGGCATCGCCGCCGAGAAACGGATTTCGCCGCCCGGCCATCCGTCCTACCGTTTCGACCCGGCAACGGATCTTGTGCTGGATCGCAAGACGCCGCTGCCGGGTCACGCCAACGGCATGGCCTTCTCTGCCCATGATGCCGGCGACCGGTTGCTGCTGAGGCGCGTCTATTATTCGCTCGGCGGCGGCTTCGTAGTGTCCGAGGAAGAACTGCAGCGGATCAAGGCGAGGGGCTCGGCGACAACCGAAGGCAAGAAGGTTCCGTATCCGTTCAAGAACGCCGTCGAAATGCTGTCCATGGCAGCGAAAAGCGGGCTTTCCATTGCCGAGATGAAGCGCGTCAACGAGGAGACACAGATGTCGCGCGGGGAGCTCGACGCCGGCCTCGACGGCATCTGGAGCGCCATGAAGGGCTGCATCGAGCGCGGCCTGTCGCAAGACGGCATCATGCCGGGCGGACTCAAGGTGCGCCGCCGTGCCCGGATGCTGCACGACAAGCTGCAGGAGCAATGGCAGCAGAACCGGCCTAACCCGCTGCTCGCCAACGACTGGCTGTCGATCTATGCGATGGCGGTCAATGAGGAGAACGCTGCCGGCGGCCGTGTCGTCACCGCGCCAACCAATGGGGCGGCCGGCACTCTGCCCGCAGTGCTGCGCTACTGGTTGCATTTCCATCCCGAAGCCGACCAGCCCAGCATTCGCGATTTCCTGCTGACGGCGGCGGCCGTCGGCGGCATCATCAAAACCAATGCTTCGATCTCGGGGGCGGAAGTCGGCTGCCAAGGCGAGGTCGGTTCGGCTTCGGCAATGGCTGCGGCGGGATTGTGCGCCGTCATGGGCGGCACGCCCGAGCAGGTCGAGAATGCTGCCGAGATCGCGCTGGAACATCATCTCGGCATGACCTGCGATCCGGTCGGCGGCCTGGTGCAGGTGCCGTGTATCGAGCGCAACGCGCTTGGTGCCGTCAAGGCGGTGACCGCCGCTTCGCTGGCCATCAAGGGCGACGGCGTTCATTTCGTGCCGCTCGATGCCGCGATCGAGACGATGCGCCAGACCGGCCTCGACATGAACGAAAAGTACAAAGAAACCAGCCTTGGCGGATTGGCCGTCAATGTCGTGGAGTGCTGAGCGCCAATCTGGCGGCATGGACCACCACTGTGGAGAAGTCGATCAGGCCGTTGACGCGTTCGCGTGCTGGACTAAACCTTAAACGATGTCTCTCAATCTCATAAAGCTTTGCGTCGGCTGTGACAGCGTCGAGGATCTGGAAGAGTGGATTGCCTTCCGTCTCGACGAGCGGCGCCGCGCCGGCGAACCGGCCGAGCACTACCACACCACCCGCATGGTGCCGACGCGTGGCGCCGAGATTACCGACGGCGGCTCGCTCTACTGGGTGATCAAGGGCAATGTCCAATGCCGCCAGCTGATCACCGAAATCCGGCCCTTCACCGATGACGAGGGCATCGGCCGTTGCCATCTGATCCTCGATCCCGAGGTCGTGCGCACTGACTGGCAACCGCGCCGTGCATTCCAGGGGTGGCGCTACCTGAAGCCGGCGGACGCGCCGGCCGATCTCGGCAAGGGCAAAGCCGGGCTGATCGAGATGCCGCCGAAGCTCAGGCGTGAGCTTGCCGATCTCGGCCTGCTCTGACGCCGAGAAACGCAACGCCAAGACCACCAGCCGAAGCGCTGTCCGCAGGTGCCATCATCACAGGTCCTCCAGGTCGCCTCATCTGGGCTTGCAAGCCGGGGGACAACGCCACATCTTGAATGTCATGAGCGACAAGAAGCAGCCCGTGCCTGCAAGGGCCAATCCTGCGCCGGTCGAGTCTCAATCGAGCACCGGCGAGATCGACGCGTTTCTCCGTCAGGCAAGGACGCTCGCTGCATCCGCCACCGGTTCAGGCAGGCTGATCCTGTCCCTCGACGCGACAATGAGCCGCCAGCCGACCTGGGATCTCGCCTGTGCGCTGCAGGCCGAGATGTTCGACGCCGTCGGCAAGGCCGGGGCGCTCAAGGTTCAACTTGTCTATTTTCGCGGCCTTGGCGAGTGCCGCTCATCCGCATTCGTCACCGATACCGCAGCTCTGAAACAGCTGATGACGCGCATCAACTGCCGCAGCGGCCGTACCCAGATCGGCAAGGTGCTCGCCCACGCGCTGAAACAGACGGCGGCGGCCAAGGTCAACGCGCTGGTCTATATCGGCGACGCGATGGAAGAAAACATAGATGATCTGGCCGAAAAGGCCGGCAGCCTCGGTCTGCACGGCGTTCCTGTCTTCGTCTTTCAGGAGGGCCATGATGCCGCTGCGGAAAAGGCGTTCAAGGAAATTGCGCGGCTGTCGAAAGGGGCCTGGTTCCGGTTCGATCGGCGGGCTGCCGCGACGTTGGCCGGCCTGCTTTCGTCCGTCGCCGTGTTTGCGACCGGCGGGCTGAAGGCACTGGAGGCCCGGGGCAGGCCGGAGGACCGACTGATGATCGAGCATATGCGGGGCGGCGGAAACTGATGGGCGCGATTATCGCTTTCGTAGCATTGCTTCTGGTGTTTCTCGGCATGCTCACCATCTTCCTGCGCGCCGATCCGGCGAAGCTTGCAGGCGGCATGAGGACGCTTGGACCTGTGCTGCTCGCGCTGGTCGGCGTCGCCGTGCTGCTGGTCGGGCGCGAGGGCATCGGGGGCTTGATCCTGTCGGCTGCGCTCGCCTGGTACGGCTCCATGCGCATGAATCGGCCGGCAGCCAAACTGGCGGCAGGCAAGCGTTCGACAGTTCGTACGGCGGCGCTTGAGATGGAACTCGATCACGATACCGGCGGCCTCGAAGGCCTTGTGCTGGCCGGGCGCCATGAAGGCAAGATGCTTGGCTCGATGGGGCTTGCCGAATTGCAGCAACTCTATCGCGAACTCTCCGGCGATCCGGAGAGCCGCCAATTGCTAGAGACGTATCTTGACGGCAGATTTCCCATCTGGCGCAAAGACGCTGATGCGAATGGTGGCGAAGGGCTGGGTGTTGCGCCAGGTTCTGGCGCCATGACTAAGGAGGAGGCCTACAAGATCCTTGGTCTTGAAGCGGGGGCTGCCGCGGCGGATGTCCGCAAGGCGCACCGCCGCCTGATGCAGCGCCTGCACCCCGATATCGGTGGCACGTCTTTCCTGGCGGCGCGGATCAATGAAGCCAAGGACGTCTTGCTCTCCAATCACAACTAGTCTCCTTCGACGCAGAACTTCGGGAAAGATATCGTTTCGCGCGCCGCTTACTGATGGACGGCGTAGCACTCGATCTTCTTCTTTTTCAAAGCGTTGCAGGCCTTCCAGGCAGCCGTCTTCGAACCGAAACCACCGAACCGGGCGCGGTAGTAGGTGACACCGTCCTTGTCGAAGGCGACGGTGAAACCGGAGGCATCGGTCAGAACGGAGGGCGCCTGCTTCGTCGCCTTGTCGAGGAAAGCCTTCGCTTCGGCCTGTTTTGGCGAAGAGGCGACCTGTATTGCCCAGCCGGATGGCACCGACGCCGTGCTGACCGGATCGACCTCTGCCGCCGGTTCGGCATAGGCTGCGGCGACCCGGGCTGTCGCCACGTCGTCCACCGTCGACACAGCCGCCGTCTTGACCCTCTTGGCCTGAACGACCGGAGCGGTCTCTTCGACGACGGGCGCATTTTCCTCGACAAGAGAGGCAACGGCATCGTCGTCCGGCTTACTGTCCGGTGTCGGCGCGTCATGCTTCGGTAGAAGCACCTTGGCCAAGGCTGAAATCGGATTGCCGCCGCCGGCCTTGGCAATCAGCACGCCGCCGCCGCGCGACGACGCCTGCGGCATGTAGGCATTGATCAACCCGGCCATCTGGCTGTCGCGGCTGCCTCCGGACCTGCCGCCCATGACCACCGCTACGATGCGCCGATCGCCATCCGAGACCGAGGAGACCAGATTGTAACCGGAGGCGCGGGTGTAACCGGTCTTGATGCCGTCGACGCCCTTGATGCGTCCGAGCAGACGATTGTGGCCGTTGATGCGCTGCCGCCCGTAAAGAAAGGAGCGCTGCGAGAAATAGCCGTAGTATTGGGGGAAATGCTCTCTCAGGGCGATGCCGAGCATCGCCATGTCGCGCGCGGTCGTGAACTGGCCGGGATCAGGCAAGCCGTTGGCGTTGCGGAAAACGGTTCCCCTCATGCCCAGCGCCCGCGCCTTGGCGGTCATCATGCGGGCGAAATTGGCTTCGTTGCCGCCGAGCATCTCGCCAAGCGCCGTTGCGGAATCGTTTGCCGATTTGGTCACCATCGACAGGATCGCGGTCTCGACCGTGACCGAGCCGCCCCGCTTGACGCCGAGCTTCGTCGGCGGTTCGGCAGCGGCATTGGCCGAGAACACGACCGGGGAATTCTTGCTGATCCTGCCCTTCGCCAACGCCTCGAACGTCAGATAGAGCGTCATCATCTTGGTAAGCGAAGCCGGATAGCGCCGGCCATCGGCATCCGACGAATAAAGCACCTTGCCGGTCTTGGCATCGATGACGATGGCCGCCGACTTGGCCGCCATGGATGAGGCCGCGTCCGCGACGACGAAGCTCATCGCCATGGCGAGGATCATGATCGTTTTGAGGGGGGACGCGGATTTGGAAACGAAGCCCGACAACGCCTTACGCACTGATAGTTCCTTTGAATTTCCGTTGCCTTGGAGGCGGCAAAGGGTCCTGCCTCACCTCCGGCCACGCTAACGCGGGCAGCGTTACCAATCCGTTTATGGTAACCGCCGCGTTCACCATTTTCTGTGGGATTGAGCTTCTCTTTATTCGAATCTTAGCGATTGCCGGCAGCTCACGATCCGCATTGCAGCGGGAATCTTGACTTTTGTGCACTGCACAATATATTTACACGCATTGCACAACGCGGCCCGGACAAGCCGCGTCTATCGTCCAAGGCAACCGTTCAAGGGAATGCGTGAAATGACCCAGACCTATGAAGATTTCAGCAAATACGGCAAGGAATTTGCGGACACCGGATTGAAGAGCTTCGCCTCGCTGTCCAAGGGGGCGCAGGCTATCGCCGCCGAGGCGGGTGAGTACACCAAGAAAAGCTTCGAAGCCGGTAGCGCCGCTGTCGAGAAGCTCTTTTCCGCCAAGTCGCTGGACAAGGCGATCGATATCCAGTCCGACTATGCCAAGCAGTCCTATGAGAGCTTCGTCACCGAGGCCACCAAGCTTGGCGATCTCTATGCCGAACTCGCCAAGGAAGCTTACAAGCCGTTCGAATCGATCGTCGCCAAGGCGAAGTAAATTCGACGAACATTCCGAGCCGGCCCTTGGGCTTGCAAAGACAGACCCGGTCGCGAACGCGCGGCCGGGTTTTTTCATGCCAGCCCGAAATCGGGGGCCTGCGGTCTTCACGATTTGAAAAATCGGTCAAGTTTGGCCACCTAGCCATATTGTCAGCTAAACAGAAGGGCTTAAAATCGTCCATCGAACACCTACATGTCGAGCATGCATGAGGATTCGAAAGAGGCAGGACTACGTGACTATAGGTTTGACTGCCACGAGCTACGTGGTGCGAATGCAGAACGGCAGCAACGGCAATGAGGCCGGTCGCGGCACGGCCGTCATCACGCGCACAAAAACCAAGACCAAGAAGCCCAGTCTGTATCGGGTCCTCATTCTTAACGACGACTACACACCCATGGAATTCGTGGTCCACGTGCTGGAGCGCTTTTTCCAGAAGGACCGCGAAGCCGCCACACGCATAATGCTTCATGTTCACAATCATGGGGTGGGCGAGTGCGGGGTCTATACATTCGAGGTGGCCGAGACCAAAGTGTCTCAGGTCATGGATTTCGCCCGACAGAATCAGCATCCGCTGCAATGCGTGATGGAGAAGAAGTGAGGTAACATGCCGGCTTTCTCCCAAGGCCTGGAAAAGGCGCTTCACCAAGCGCTGACGCTCGCCAATGAGCGGCACCATGAATATGCAACCCTTGAACATTTGCTGCTCGCCCTGATCGACGACACCGAGGCGGCCGCTGTCATGCGTGCCTGCAACGTCGATCTCGACGAGTTGAAGCATACGGTCCTCACCTATATCGACACCGAGCTCGACAACCTCGTCACCGGCTACGATGAAGATTCCAAGCCGACTGCCGGTTTCCAGCGCGTCATCCAGCGCGCGGTGATCCATGTGCAGTCGTCAGGCCGCGAGGAAGTGTCCGGCGCCAACGTGCTCGTCGCCATCTTCGCCGAGCGCGAGAGCCACGCCGCTTACTTCCTGCAGGAACAGCAGATGACCCGCTACGACGCGGTCAACTACATCTCGCATGGCATCGCCAAGCGCCCCGGCGCTTCCGAGACGCGGACGCCGCGCGGCGCCGACGACGAGCAAGGCAGCCAGAGCGGAGCCGAGCCGCAAGAGGAAGGCGGCAAGAAGAAGCAGCAGCAGGACGCGCTGACTGCCTATTGCGTCAACCTGAACAACAAGGCCAAGGCCGGCAAGATCGATCCATTGATCGGTCGCGAGAGCGAGATCAACCGGACCATCCAGGTGCTGTGCCGCCGCTCCAAGAACAACCCGCTCTATGTCGGTGATCCTGGCGTCGGCAAGACGGCAATCGCCGAAGGCCTCGCCAAGCGCATCGTCGAGGGCGACGTTCCCGAAGTGCTGCACAATGCCACCATCTTCGCGCTCGACATGGGCACGTTGCTGGCCGGCACCCGCTATCGCGGCGATTTCGAGGAGCGGCTGAAGCAGGTCGTCAAGGAGCTCGAGGATTATCCCGGCGCCGTGCTGTTCATCGACGAAATCCACACCGTGATCGGGGCAGGGGCCACCTCCGGCGGGGCCATGGATGCGTCGAACCTGTTGAAGCCGGCGCTGTCTTCGGGCGCGATCCGCTGCATCGGCTCGACCACCTACAAGGAGTTCCGCCAGTTCTTCGAGAAGGACCGCGCGCTGGTCCGGCGCTTCCAGAAGATCGACGTCAACGAGCCGACTGTCGAGGACGCCATCGAGATCATGAAGGGCCTCAAGCCCTATTTCGAGGAGTTCCACAAGGTCCGCTACACGAGCGAGGCGATCAAGGCTTCGGTCGAGCTCTCGGCGCGTTACATCAACGACCGCAAGCTGCCGGACAAGGCGATCGACGTGATCGACGAGACCGGCGCCTCGCAGATGCTCGTGCCGGAAGCCAAGCGCAAGAAGACCATCGGTATCAAGGAGATCGAAGCGACGATCGCCACGATGGCGCGTATCCCGCCGAAGACGGTTTCCGCCGACGACGAGAAGGTGCTGCAAGGCCTCGACATCGAGTTGAAGCGCGTCGTCTACGGCCAGGACACCGCGATCACCGCGCTGACTTCGGCCATCAAGCTGGCGCGGGCCGGCCTGCGGGAACCGGAAAAGCCGATCGGCTCGTACCTGTTCTCGGGTCCGACCGGTGTCGGCAAGACGGAAGTGGCCAAGCAACTCGCCGCGTCGCTCGGCGTGGAGCTGATCCGCTTCGACATGTCGGAGTATATGGAACGCCACACCGTTTCGCGGCTGATCGGTGCCCCTCCCGGCTATGTCGGGTTCGACCAGGGCGGCCTTCTGACCGACGGCGTCGACCAGCATCCGCATTGCGTGCTGTTGCTGGACGAAGTCGAGAAGGCGCATCCGGACCTGTTCAACATCCTGTTGCAGGTCATGGACCACGGCAAGCTGACCGACCATAACGGCAAGCAGATCGACTTCCGCAATGTCATCCTGATCATGACCACCAATGCGGGCGCGTCCGATGCGCAGCGCGCGGCCATCGGTTTCGGTTCGACCAAGCGCGAAGGCGACGATGTCGAAGCGATCAACCGGCTGTTCACGCCGGAGTTCCGCAACCGTCTCGATGCGATCATTCCGTTCGGCTCGCTGCCGGTGCCGGTCATCCATCAGGTGGTGCAGAAGTTCGTCATGCAGCTGGAAGCGCAGCTTTCCGAGCGCGGCGTGACATTCGACCTGTCGCAGGAGGCGATCGCATGGCTGGCCGACAAGGGCTATGACGAGCGCATGGGCGCCCGGCCGCTTGGCCGTGTCATCCAGGAGCACATCAAGAAGCCGCTGGCCGACGAGGTGCTGTTCGGCAAGCTCAAGAAGGGCGGCACGGTACGTGTCACCGTCGAGAAGAAGGAAACCGGCGAGACCGGCCTGAAGCTCGAATCGCTCGCCGACGAGGCGCCGGTGAAGCCGAAGAAGGAAGAGCCGGACGACGTGCCGAAGGCCAAGAAGGCCGTGGCGAAGAAGCCCGCCGCGAAAAAGGCGGTGGCGCCGAAGCCGGAGCCGAAAGGCAAGGATGGTGGCAAGCGCAGCCTTGTGCCGCAACTGCCGCGTAAGAACTGACGAATCCACAAGTCAAAAAAGCCCCGGCACCGGGGCTTTCTTTATGACATTTTCCGGTTAACCGCCCGGCGCCCGCCAGGGCGGTTGCGCCGGTTCAGCTTGCCAGCGCCATCCGTATCTTGCCGGCGTTTTCGGCCAGGACTTCAGGCTTTTCCATCTGTCCGCTGTGCGGCTTCAAGGGAATGCCGTCGAAGCGCGGAATGACATGGACATGGAGGTGGAAAACGGTCTGCCCCGAAGCTGGTTCGTTGAACTGCATAACCGTGACGCCATCGGCATCGAAGGCCTTCTTTACGGCCCGCGCAACTTTCTGGACGTGAACGAAGAGCGGGCCAAGCACCGCCGGATCCGCGTCGAGCAGGTTGCGCGACGGCGCTTTCGGCACCACCAGCGTGTGACCCTGCCCTTGCGGCATCACATCCATGAAGACGATGACCGCGTCATCTTCGTAGACGTGGTGCGAAGGGATTTCTCCGCGCAGGATTTTTGCGAAGATGTTGCTGCTGTCGTAGGTTGCTTCGGCCATGCGGCGCGCTCCGGTTCTTGGCTCGCTGTCTGGTGTAGCGAAGCTATTCCGGGCGGGCAAGACGATCGGCCGACATCGGCCATGCGGCCCGTGCGGCTGAGCGAGTGGGGTCTCGCTGCTCTACTCCGCCATGTCCTTGCGGAACGGGGTGTGCTCTTCCAGATATTCGCTCATCCGCTCGACTTCGCGCCGCTCGCGCTGGAGGTAGTCGGCCACTGCATTGCGCAGACCTGGATGGGCGATGTAGTGCGCCGAATGCATCGTCACGGGCCGGTAGCCGCGCGCCAGCTTGTGCTCGCCCTGCGCACCGGCTTCAACCACCTTCAGCTTGCGCGAGATGGCGAAATCGATCGCCTGATGGTAGCAGACCTCGAAATGCAGGAACGGGTGGTCCTCGATGCAGCCCCAATTGCGGCCGTAGAGCGCGTCTGAACCGATGAAGTTGATGGCACCTGCAATGTAGCGCCCGCTGCGTTTGGCCATGACCAGCAGGATGTCGTCGGCCATGCGTTCGCCGATAAGTGAGAAGAAATCGCGGTTGAGGTAGGGCCGGCCCCATTTCCTGCTGCCGGTATCCATGTAGAACGCGAAAAAGTCGTCCCAGGCCTTTTCGGTCAGATCCTTGCCGGTCAGCCAGTCGATCGAGATGCCGTCGGCGAGGGCCTCGCGCCGCTCTTTCTTCATTGCCTTGCGCTTGCGCGAGGCTAACGTTGCGAGAAAATCGTCGTAGCTCGAAAAGCCTTCGTTGAAGAAGTGAAACTGCTGGTCGGTGCGATGCAGGAAGCCGGCCGCCGCCAATACCTGGACGTCGTCCTCCGGCGCGAAAGTAACATGCGCGGAAGACACGCCGAGCTTATCCGTCACCGCCTTCAGGCCCGCCGCAAGACCGGCCTTGACGGTGGGGCTGTCCTCGCCCCTGCCGACCAGCAGGCGAGGGCCGGTGACGGGTGTGAACGGCACCGCGCATTGCAGCTTCGGATAGTAGCGCCCGCCGGCGCGTTCGAACGCGTCCGACCAGCCATGGTCGAAGACATATTCGCCCTGGCTGTGCGACTTCAGATAGCAGGGGACCGCTCCGAGCAACTTGCCTCGCGCGGTTTCCAGCCTGAGGTGATGGCCTTGCCAGCCTGTGCGCCGAACAGCGCAGCCGGAATCTTCCAGCGCGCTCAAAAAAGCGAATGAAACAAGCGGGTTGTAGCCGTATTCTGCATCGCCGCGTGTAGTGCCGCCGAGGCTGTCCCATTCAGCGCTGGTAAAGGCGCCGATGCCCGCGGCGATGCGGATCGACAGCTCCGCATTCGCCGTTTGTCTTTCGCAGTCGTCCCCTTGATCCATGAGGTTTACTTAAGCTCGCTGCGGACCCATACAAGCCCGCTCAGGCGAGCCGTACCAGATCTGGCTCGAATCCTTCGAACGTCATCTGGTCGGCATATTTGAAGGTCAGGTCGACGGCAGGCTGGTCGTGCACGGTCCAGGTGATCACCGGCATGCCGAGTCTCTCTCGCACGAAGGAGACGAACCGGTTCGGCAGGTCGCCGGCAGCGTAGGAGGTGAAGGCGATGTCATGCGCCAGCATGGCGAAATGCGCCTCGATCAGGTGGTTGTCGTTGCCATAGGCGGTCAACCCGCCGGGTATGCCGGGTGCATATTTCGGGAACTCGCGGATCAGCCAATGGTCGAACGACATGATCGCGGTCTTGCCCTTGTAATGCTTGAGCATCTTGCCGACGCTTTCGACCAGGCCTTCGTCGTGCCCGGCAGCACCTTTCAGCTCGACAACCATCGGCACATGGCCGTCGACCAGATCAAGCGCCTGCTGCAGCGTCGGCAAATGGTCGGCGGTGCCGCCGACCTTCAGCGCCGTGATCTCGGCAGCCGTACGCTGCCAGACGAAGCCGTCCTCGCCGGTCAGCCGCCGCAGATCGCCATCGTGGATGATGACGGGGACGCCGTCGGATGACAGGTGCACATCGCATTCGATCGCGTAGCCGCGCTCGGTCGCCGCAGCGAAGGCGGAAAGGGTGTTCTCCCAGCGCGTCTTGTTCATGTCGTGGAGGCCGCGATGGGCGACGGGCCGGGCGGTCAGCCAGGAAAGATCGGTCATGGTTGCAGTCCCGGTCATTCGACTTCGAAGATCGCTTCGATTTCCACTGCGGCATTAAGCGGCAGGGAGGCGGTGCCGACGGCGGAGCGAGCGTGCTTGCCACGATCGCCGAGCACGGCGGCGAGAAAATCCGAGGCGCCGTTGGCAACCAGATGCTGTTCGACAAAATCCGGTGCCGAGGCGACGAAGACGGTGATCTTCACCAAGCGACGGATTTTCTCGAGATCGCCAAGTGCCGCCTGAGCCTGGGCCAATATGTTGATCGCACAGTATTTTGCGGCTTCCTTGCCGGTCGCGGTGTCGACATCGCGGCCAAGCAGTCCGCTCGCCTGGAGCTTGCCCTCCTTGAGCGGCAACTGCCCGGCGGTGAACAGCAGATTGCCGGTCCGGCAATAGGGCACGTAATTGGCGGCGGGCGCGGCGGCGGCCGGCAGCGTCACGCCGAGATCGCTTAGCCGCTTTTCGATTGTTTCGCTCATGCTATTTCCCTATTGCTTGAAGGTGCCGCGCAGGCCGGGCCGAAATTGCTATTTTTGCCTCGCTTCCGCCACGACTTTTTTTAAGCTGGACCATCTTTCCATGCGGCTTGCCACTAGCCGCGATGATCGGAGCACCCCATGCGCGCAACGCGCCTCGCATTCAACGCCGTTCTCTTGACAGCGGCTTCCTGGGCGGCTCCCGCTTTTGCGGTGCCTGCGCTGCAGGCGCATCGTGCTGTTTACGACATTTCACTCGACAAGGCTTCAGACCGTTCCGGCATTACCGGCATCACCGGCCGCATGGTCTACGAGTTCAACGGCTCGCCTTGCGAGGGCTATACGGTAAAGTTCCGTTTGGTGACCCAGATCGTAACCAGCGACAACACAAGGCTGACCGACCAGCAGATGACCACCTTCGAGGATGCCGAGGGCAAGACCTTCTCCTTCGTGAACAAATCCTTTGTCGACCAGAACCTCGACAAGGAGGTCAAGGGTACCGCAACGAAGGAAGCCAACGGTCTCAAGGTCGATATCGACAAGCCCGAGAAGAACAGCCTGGAACTCGCGCCGACCCAGTTCCCGACCCAGCAAATGGTCGAAATGATCGGCAAGGCGGAAAAGGGCGAGCGTTTCTACGAAACCAACCTGTTCGACGGCTCTGAGGACGCCAACAAGGTGGTGACCACCACCGTCGTCGTCGGCAAGCAAGCCGATGCCGACAATGCCGATCCGGAAGCGCCGGCGCTGGCCAAGCTCGCCACCGACAAATACTGGCCGGTCGACATCGCCTATTTCGATGATGCCGACAAAGGCGGCGAGGAGGTGCCGGAATACCGGATCAGCTTCAAGCTGCACAAGAACGGCATCACGCGCGATCTCGTCATGGACTATGGCGAGTTCTCGATGACCGGCAAATTGGTCAATCTGTCACTGTTCGATCAGCCTAAGACCTGCCCGTCTAAATAAGCTCGAGTGAACGGCAAGCCGCCGGCCGCTATCCGGGATAGTAGCGCTTAATCTTGCGGGGCAAGTCGCATCGACTTGAGCATGCCGCAATTGCCTATCAACGTTTTATTACGGTATGCGCCGCGGGGGAGCAGGTTGAGCAGGATCGACGTTTTTGTGGCGCCGCGGCCCAATGCGACACTGATCAACGCTATGACATTCGTCAACCGGATTGTCATGCTGCACGGCATTCCGGGGTTTCGCGACCTGTTGCCATTCAACCGTCTGGCCGGTTTGCGCGGCGTCGCCAATGTCCGCCACATCGATTTTCCGGAGGATGACCGGCAAAGGCTGAAGGCTTGTTGCGGCGCGGGCAAGGCGACGTTCATCACGCCCAACCATCCTGAATTCTTTACCGACTGGATGATCGACAAGGAGGTCGTCTCGCGGGTAAGCCCGCTGGCGGCATCCTGGGCCACGCACGGCGTCGTCAACGGGCTTGGCCGGCTGATGCAGAAATTCTGGTTGGCCAACAATCTGATCGCGCAAATCCCGGGCAACAGCGCGGCCGCCAAGGAACATTCGGTGGCCTGGGCGCTGAAGGGGCACGGCGTGCTCCTGCATCCCGAAGGCGGTGTCGGCTGGCATGCCAACATCATTGCCCCGCTGCTGCCGGGCGCGGTCGAAATGGGGTTCGAGGCGTTGAAGCGCGGCCGCCTGACGGATCCGGATTTCAAGGTTTGGATCGCGCCCGTGATCTGGAAGCTTGCTTTCACGGGGAATGTCGAGGCAGCGCTGGCAAAGGAATGCGCCTATGTCGAGCACAGCCTGAAAATCGAACGCCGTGCCGCCGATTCGCTGCCGGAGCGCATCCATCATATCTATGCGACGTTGCTGTCTCGCGATGAGGCTGCATATGGCCTGCGGTCCGATGAGCGGGCTTCGTATGACGCACGTCAAAAGGACCTGCTGACCGAACTCGGCCGTCGCCTTGCCGAACTTGTCTCGGTCGACGCCGGCACGCTCGACAATGCCGACCTTTTGCGCCGTTCGCGGCGCTGGCTGCGGGAAAGCACGGATGGCAGCGGAAGCCAGAAGCAGGTCCGAACGCTGGCAGATGCGATCCAGCGCCTGCAGCGTGTCGGGCCGTGGGCCTCAGCCAACCCGCGCATCACGCGGGAGGAGATCGCCGAACATTTGAAGCGGATCCGCAACGATTATTGCAAGGGTACGCTGCGCGATGCGATCAACCGTTTCGTGCCGCAGCCGGCAGGCCCACGTCGCGCCTATGTCCGGGTACCGGAGCCGCTAGGCTTGCACGCCTATCAAGGCTCCGTCGAGGAGGCACTCGCCGAACTGCACGACCGGATGCAGGAGACCGTCACCAAGACGATGACGCAACTCGAGGCTGGCGGCGGCTTCATTTTCTATGCCAATCCCTTCTATCATCGTTAGCGGTGTGTTGGTCGGCGCAAGATGAAGGAGTGCGGCAAGCCTGTGGCGGTCTATGTCGATGCGGCGATCTGGAAATGGGTCGGCCACCGCTGGTGTCATCTGCTGGCAGACGACACCGACGAGCTGCATCGCTTTGCCGGGCAGCTCGGCATCAAGCGCGCGTCCTACCAAGGACCGCCAAAAACATCCGCGCCGCACTATGACATAACCGGGTTCGAGCGCGACCGCGCAGTGCGGTTAGGCGCCATCGAGTGCAGCCGCGAGGAGATCGTCGCCGTTTTCCGGCGTGTGCGGGTGCCGAAGGGGAAGATGCGGCAATGACACCGGTGCGCTGATCGCCGCACGCTGAGCCGCAAGACGCCACAGCGCTTGCGTTTGTCGCGCTTCCCCTCTATATGCGCGCTCATTCCACACACGGACTTTGGTGTCTGCCCGGGAGAAATCCGGCTGAAACCTCCGGTGGCGTTCGAGGACAAAGTCCAAAAATGCCTGTGTCCGTGGAGGCTAACCGGAAAGGAAATAAGAATGGCTCTGCCTGATTTCAGCATGCGCCAGCTATTGGAAGCTGGCATTCACTTCGGCCACCAGACCCACCGCTGGAACCCGAAAATGGCGCCCTATATCTACGGCGCCCGCAACAACATCCACATCATCGACCTCTCGCAGACAGTGCCTTTGCTGCACCAGGCGTTGAAGCAGGTTTCCGACACTGTTGCCAAGGGCGGCCGGGTGCTGTTCGTCGGCACCAAGCGCCAGGCCTCCGACATCGTCGCCGATGCCGCGCAGCGCTCGGCCCAGTACTATGTCAACTCGCGTTGGCTCGGCGGCATGCTGACCAACTGGAAGACGATCTCGAATTCCATCCAGCGCCTGCGCAAGCTCGACGAAATGCTGGCCGGCGAGGCTCAGGGCCTGACCAAGAAAGAGCGCCTCAACCTCGACCGCGAGCGTGAGAAGCTCGACAAGGCGCTGGGCGGCATCAAGGATATGGGTTCGACGCCCGATTTGATGTTCGTGATCGACACCAACAAGGAAGCGATCGCCATTCTCGAGGCCAAGCGTCTCGGCATCCCGGTCGTTGCCATCATCGATTCCAACTGCGACCCGGACAAGATCGACTTCCCGATCCCCGGCAATGACGACGCGGCCCGCGCCATCCAGCTGTATTGCGATTTGATCGCGAAGGCAGCTATCGACGGCATCGCCCGTCAGCAGGGCGCGCTCGGTGTCGATATCGGCGCATCGGTCGAGGCTCCGGTCGAGCCGGCGCTCGATCAGACCCCGGCCGCCGAGAGCCCGGCAGCCCAGACCCCGGAAGCATAGTAGCGAAGGCCGGCTGCGGCCTTCATCTTTCCAATATGTTGGCGCGGTAAGCGCTACCAGCACCAGGCGCATCATCGAAAATCGATGGTGCGTCAGTGCATTTAGACAAAGAGGCGACAATGAGCATTTCGGCTGCACAGGTCAAAGAACTCCGCGACTTGACCGGCGCGGGCATGATGGATTGCAAGGCGGCGTTGAACGAGACCAACGGCAATATGGAAGAAGCCATCGACTGGCTGCGCAAGAAGGGCATTTCCAAGGCCGACAAGAAGGCTGGCCGTACCGCTGCCGAAGGCCTGATCGGCGTAGATTCCGGTGTCCGCGAGGCAGCGATCGTCGAGGTCAATTCCGAGACGGACTTCGTTGCCCGCAATGCTGCGTTCCAGGAGATCGTCGCCAATGTCGCGAAGGTCGCGCTTGCCTATGGCGGCAAGACCGAGGCCGTTGCCGCCGCTCCCTATCCGGGCTCGGGCAAGTCGGTCGCCGAGACCATCAAGGACGCTGTCGGCACCATCGGCGAGAATCTGGGCTTCCGCCGCTCGGCCAAGCTCACCGTCGAGCACGGCGCTGTCGCAACCTACGTTCACAATGCGGTCGCCGACGGCCTTGGCAAGCTCGGCGTGCTGGTGGCCATCGAGACGACAGGCAACGCGCATGCCGCCAACGCCTTCGCCCGTCAGGTTGCCATGCATGTCGCTGCCACCAATCCGATGGCCCTGACCACCGAAGAGCTCGATCCGGCCGCAGTGGAACGCGAGAAGGCGATCTTCGCCGACCAGGCGCGCCAGTCCGGCAAGCCGGAAGCGATAATCGAGAAGATGGTCGAAGGCCGTTTGCGCAAGTTCTATGAAGAGGTCGTGCTGCTCAAGCAGGCTTTCGTGCTCAATCCCGACATTACCGTCGAGAAGGCGCTGAAGGATGCCGAAAGCGAAATCGGCGCGCCAGCCAAAATCGCTGCCTATCTGCGCTTCGCGCTCGGTGAGGGCATCGAGAAGGAAGAGACCGATTTCGCGGCGGAAGTCGCGGCAGCGGTCAAGAAGTAACTATTCGTTTGAAAGGCTTTTTCGGCCGGGTATCCGCGAGGATGCCCGGCCGATTTCTTGCGCGGTGTCGATGAAGGCGCGGAGCTTCGGGGCCATCGAGGCGCGGCGCGGGAAATAGAGGAACAGTCCCGGTTCCTCGATCGATACCTCGCCAAGGACTTCGACCAACCGGCCTGCCTCGATGTCGGGCTTGACAAGCGGCTCGAACAGATAGGCGAGGCCGATACCGGCAAGCGCCATTTCCCTTGCCGACAGCGGATCGCTGACGACCACGCTGCCGCGTGTCTCGACGCTGATATCCTTGCCCTGATCGGACAGATCCCAGCGATAGAGCGCACGTGATCGCAGCAGCCGATAGCCGATGCAGTTGTGCGCGGCGAGATCGGCCAACGCCCATGGCCGCCCGCGCCGGGCGACATAGGCCGGCGAGGCAACGATGATGCTGCGGAAAGGCCCTGTCAGTCGCACCGTCACCATATCCTCGGCGATCATCTCGCCCAGCCGGATGCCGGCGTCAAAACCCTCGCCGACGATATCGCTCAGACGTTCGTCGGTGACGATCTCCACCGTCACGTCAGGGTAACGTTCCGCCATCGCCGTCAGGATGGGCATCAGCGCCAGAGGCAGCGCCAAACGCGGCGCGTTGATCCTGAGCAGTCCGCTTGCCCGGCCTTTGACAGAGCGGATACGTTCGATCCGGTCGGCAATGTCTTCCAGCGCCGGCTCCGCCGCAGCGACAAGCGCGGTGCCAGCCTCGGTCAGCGAGACGCTGCGCGTGGTGCGGGCAAACAACGGCTGGCCGATTCGCTCCTCTACCAGCCGAACCGCATGGCTGACCGCTGACGGGCTCATGCCGAGCTCGGCGGCTGCCGGCGCGAAGCCGCCACGCCGCGCGACGGCAACGATTATAGGTAGGTGGCTAAGCAGATCGCGGTCCATTCATGCATGATATCGCATAGTCCATTCGGATAATGCAATCTTATCGGTGGGGAAAGGAGGGCGCATCTTTGGCTGCATCACACGGCAATCGCCGAGCAGCCAAGGAGACGTCTAATGACCGACCTCGATTCCGGACGAACCCGTAATATCGAGACCGTGCGTAAATTCTTTGATCTGATGCACCGCAAGGACATTGAGGCATGGGGCGACCTTTGGGCTGAAGATGGCCGTATACTTGTCTTCTACCCGCCGGCAGGATTTGGAAACAGCATCGATGGTAAGGCCGCGATCCTGGCGGCCTTCCGAGGCCTCTTCGGTAATTTCGAATCCTTCGATTCGCAGCTGACAGCCATCTATCCGGCAGCGGATTCGGACGCGATCGTCGTTGAGTACAAGAACCGCGCGGTGCTGATCGGCGGCACTGAATACACCAACAGCAATATCGCGATTTTCCACTTCAAGAGCGGTCTGATCAGCGCCTACCACGATTATTTCGATCCGCGCCGCTTCCAGGTGGTGGTCGATGCGCTGGCCAAGGCCTGACTGCGTATCCCAGGCAAGACCTCAATCCCGCTTTTCAAACTTCAGGAGAAATCCATGACCATGTCCTACTACACGCTCGGCAACAGCGGGCTGCGTGTCACCCGCCTGGCGCTCGGCACCATGACGTTCGGCACGGAATGGGGCTGGGGCGCGGAGAAGGAAACCGCGCGCGCCTTGGTTGATGCCTATGTCGAAGCCGGTGGCAATTTCTTCGATACCGCCGATCTCTATACCGGTGGCACGGCCGAAACCTGGCTCGGCGAATTCATCGCCGAGCGTGGGCTGCGCGACAAGGCGGTGATCAGTACCAAATTCACCTACAACGCCGAACCGGGCAACCCGAACGCGGGGGGCAACGGCCGCAAGAACATCCTGCGAGCAGTAGACGGTTCGCTGAAGCGGCTCGGCACCGACTACATCGACCTCTACATCCTCCATACCTGGGACAGGCTGACGCCGCCGGAGGAGGTGATGCGGACGCTGGACGATCTGGTGCGCGCCGGAAAGATCCGGCATGTCGGTCTGTCCAACGTGCCGGCCTGGTACGCAAGCCGGGCGCAGGCCGTCGCCGAGCATCGCGGCTATGAACCGGTTTCGGCGCTTCAGCTCGAATATTCGCTGGCCGAGCGCAACATCGAGCACGAGTTCGTGCCGTTCGGCACGCGCTATGGCGCCGGAATCATGGTCTGGAGTCCATTGGCCAGCGGCCTGCTCAGCGGAAAATACCGTTTCGATACAATCGTCGAGGATGGTGGCCGGCTGGAGACAATGCGTGGTTCGACCAATCCCGGTTTCCAGAAATTCACCGATCGCAACTGGCAAATCGTCGCCGAACTGGAGAGGGTTGCCGGCCAGCTCGGCCGCAGCATGGCCCAGGTCGCCCTGAACTGGACGGCAAACAGGCCAGGCATTGCGTCCGTCATCGTCGGCGCCACCAGGCTTGACCAGCTCAAGGACAATCTCGGCACGCTTGATTTCGATATTCCCGAAGATCTTCGGGCACGGCTCGATGCGGTGAGCCGGCCGGTCACGCCCTTTCCGTATTCGTTCTTCGGCCCTGAAATACAAGGCGGCCTGACCGGTGGGCAGGCGGTTGGCGGCAAGCCGGCAAGCTATCTGCCGGATCTGCTCATGCGAGGAACTTTTGCCGGCGTGAGCTGACGGCTATCCCGGTCCACGATCTCAACTTTCCGGCTCGGGGGGGGGGGGGGGCACCCGCCGGGCGGCCCTGTGTGTGCGCCGCGCGCGAGGTGGGGGGGCGCCCAACCCCGACCCGCCCCGCGCCCGGGCCCGCGATAGGGGGGGGGACCCCCACCACCCGCGCTGGTGG